>JASHPP010000438.1 GCA_030038035.1 Trebonia sp. | reverse complement strand
TGTGCGATGTCGCCGGCGTCCGTGGCGCTGGCCGGCCGGGCTGGCCCTGTCGGCGCGGCCGGCCCGGTCAGCCCGGCTGGCGCGGCTGGCGCGTCTGGCGCGGTCGGCGCGGCTGGCGCGGCGGCCCGCCGGGTCGCGCTCGTCAGGCGGAGTTCGCCGCCGCGGCGGGTGGCCGTGTACTGCAGGATCAGCCCCGCGCGGTACACCCGCCAGTCGAAGGTGTCGAACCACGTGCGGCGCCGTCCGCTTCCTGGCGCGCTGCCACGGTCCTCGACCACGGTGAAGCCCTGCCCGAGCGCGCCGAGGACGCCCGCGATGACCTCGTCCCACGCTGGCGCGCCGTCTCCGGAGGCCACGAAACCCGCCAGGCCAGGGGTCACAGGGCGGCTCCTCTCCGGCATGATGAGTCCGCCATCTATTTAAGCCTAAATTCACGCTTAGATGGTAATTATGTTCACCTTGAATTAACTTTCTGTTTACTTTAGTCCTCTGCGGGGCGTTCGTGGGCCCGGTTGCCCGTGGGCTCGGGGAGCCGGGACGGGCCAGTGGTGGCCGGTGATGGCCAGGATGTCCGCAGGGCGCGGCATCCCTGACTGGGTACCCGGCCGGGCCGCTGCCGCGGCGCCTGCCGCGGCAGCGGCCCGGATCGCCTCGGGCGCGGGAACTCCGGCCGCGAGCGCGACCGCAAGCGCGCCGACGAACGTGTCGCCGGCTCCCACGGCGTCCACCGCGTCCACCCGGAATCCTGGCACGGTCAGCGCGCTGGCCGGGCCGCCGCGTGCGCCCCCGCCCCCTCCTCCGCCGCTCGGGCCGCCGCTACCGCTCGGGCCGCCGCCGCTCGGGCCGCCGCCGGCGCCGTGACCGTGGTAAGCCGCGCCCGCCGGGCCGGCCGTGACCACGGCGTTGCGTGCGCCCGCCCGCGCCAGGTCCGCCGCAGCCTGCGCCGCGCCGGCCAGGCCGGCCACCGGCCTGCCGAGCACAGACGCGGCCTCCGACTCGTTCACCACCAGCCAGTCCACGCCCGCGGCGATGAGTTCGGCTGCCTGCGGCGGGGCCGGCGCCAGGTTGAGCACGCGCAGCGGGGGCTGCGGCCGCTGCCGCGCTTCCGCTTCCCAGCCCGCGAGGGCAGCGTTGATCGCGGCGACCGGTATCTCGGCGCTGATCACGAGCACGTCGGCGGGCGCCGCGCGCAGGGCCGCGATCTCCGCCGCGCCGACCTCGCGGTTCGCGCCCGGCGCGACCGTGATGATGTTCTCCCCGGCCGCGTCGACGGTGATCATGGCCAGCCCGGTCGGCACGCCGGGCACGGCGCGCACCGCGTCGGACGCCACGCCCTCGCAGTCAAGGGCGGCACGCAGCCGGGCCCCGAAGTCGTCGTCGCCGACGCAGCCCACCATCCGCACCGACCCGCCGAGCCGCGCGGCGGCGACCGCCTGATTGGCGCCTTTCCCGCCTGGTGCGAAGGCCGCCGCACCCCCGAGCACGGTGGCGCCGGGCGCCGGAAGGCGCGGCACGGTGACGGAGATGTCCATGTTCAGGCTGCCAAGCACGGTCAGCCGCATTCCGGAGACCACCACCGCACGGTACCCCGAACGCCGTCAGAAATCGGGGCCACCGGCCCGCGGGCCGGCGGCCCGCCACTGTGGCCAGTTCCGCTGCGGCTAGTGAGCCGGTCCCCAGTTGCGGGGTCAGCGTGCAGTCGCCTGCCCCGGCCCCGCGCTGTCCCGGCTGCCCCGGGCACATCGGGCGCCCCGGGTGCCCCGGGCGCCCCGGGCGCGGCGCGGTGTCCCCCGCCGCCGCGCCCCGCGTGTACCCTGCGCCGCCCTGCGTCACGCGCCCGGCGGGATGCCTGAACTAACTGCCCAGGGGATGAGGCATGACGCTTGACTCAGGCATCTGCGCGCGGCGATCGCGGCTGCCCGGCGCGGGTACCCGCGGATGAGCCGGATCTGTGCCCGGCCGTGACCCCCGCCATCCCGTGCCGCCCGTGCCGCTGGCGTGCCCGCCCGGGGTGTGCGCTTGATGATCATGGGCCGGAGGTGGCCGCGGGCGGTCCCTTTGACCCGTGATCATGGTCCATGGGCGGTTTCCGGGAGGTGGTTCACCGCTGGACGGGGAAATGTCCGCTACGGGCCCGCTCCTGGCGGGGTTGACCCGTGACCTGCCCTGCGCCGCGAAGGGGCCAGCGGCCACGGCTGGCACCTTCTGTGACCGAAGACGGCTCACGTGGTGACCGCAGAACTCACGGCCGGCTCACCAGGCGCGCGCGGCCGCCAGCCGCCGCAGGCCGCCCACGCAGACCAGTGCGCTCGCGACCGCGCAGCAGGCGGCGAGGACGTAGCCCCACCGGGGGCCGAAGCCGGACAGCGTGAACCCCGCGGCGATCGCGCCGCACGCGACCCCGATGGAGAGCCCGGTGGACAGCCACGACATGGCCTCGGTGGTCCGCCCGGGCAGCGTCTGCGACTCGAGCACGCTGAACCCGGCGATCAGCGCCGGCG
>JASHPP010000437.1 GCA_030038035.1 Trebonia sp. | reverse complement strand
GGCGACAGCGACGTCGTGAAGAAGTCGGAGAAGAAGCCGGCCGGGCTGATCTCCCGCGACCCGGACGGCCCGTGTGCCACCAGCGTCGCGTCGAGCGCCGTGACGACGGCGGGCATGTCCCCGGCCGGGTCGGCGTGCGCCAGCCCGCCGCCGAACGTGCCGCGGTGCCGCACCGCCGGGTCGGCGATGGTCGCCGCGGCCTGCGCGAGCAAACCGCAGTGCTCCCTGACCAGCCAGTCGCGGGTGAGCTCGTAGTACGTGGTCAGCGCGCCGATCTCCAGCGCGTCGCCGACGTCGCGGACGCCCCGCAGCGCGTCGAGACCGCCGAGGTCGACGAGCCTGTCAGGGCGGGCGAGCCGCATCCGCAGCAGCGGCAGCAGCGACTGCCCGCCCGCGATCACCTTGGTGTCGTCGCCGCCGGAGGCCAGTGCCCGGACCGCCTCGTCCACGGACGAAGGCCGCACGTAGTCAAACTTCGCCGGGATCATCGGCCCGCTCCTTCCGAACCGCCGCCAGCACCGCCGCCAGCACCGCGCCCGGCACCGCCGCTAGCACCGCGCCCAGCACCGCCGCCGGGACCGCCAGCAACACCGCCGCCGGAACTGATGGCCCGCCACACCCGTTCTGGAGTGCATGGCATGGGCACGTCACTGACCCCGAACGGCCGCAGGGCGTCGATGATCGCGTTCACGACAGCCGGCGTGGACGCGATCGTGCCCGCCTCGCCGACCCCCTTCACGCCGAGCGGGTTGCCCGTGGAGGGCGTGGTGGTGCGCGCCGTCACGAACGACGGCAGATCCGCCGCGGACGGCAGCAGGTAGTCCGCCAGCGTCGCCGTCACCAGGTTGCCCGAGGAGTCGTAGGCGGCCTCCTCGTACAGCGCCTGGGCGATGCCCTGCGCGATCCCGCCGTGCACCTGGCCCTCGACGATCTGCGGGTTGACCACGACGCCGACGTCGTCGACCGCGACGTAGGAGCGGATCCGCACGGCGCCGGTCTCGGTGTCCACCTCGACCCCGCACAGGTGCGTGCCGTGCGGGAACGAGAAGTTGTCCGGGTCGTACGTCGCGTCGGAGTCCAGCGACGGCTCCACCCCTTCGGGCAGCGAGTGCGCCGCGAACGCGGCGAACGCGATCTCGCCGATCGTCTTGCCCTGCTCCGGGTCGCCGCGCACCGACCACCGCCCGGAATCCCACTCCAGGTCAGCAGGCGAGACCTCCAGCATGCCCGCCGCGATGACCCGGGCCTTCTCCCTGACCTTGCCGCAGGCCTCCACCAGCGCCGTGCCGCCGACCGTGAGCGACCGTGACCCGTAGGTGTCCATGCCCTTGGGTGCGACCTGGGTGTCCCCGTGCAGGACGCGAATGTCCTCGAACGGCACGCCGAGCTGGTCCGCGACGATCTGCGACCAGGCGGTCTCGTGACCCTGGCCGTGCGAGCTCGTCCCGGTGACGACCTCGACCTTGCCGGTGGGCAGCATCCTGATCGAGGCGTACTCCCAGCCGCCGGCCGCGTACGACAGCGAGCCGAGGACCCGCGACGGCGCGAGCCCGCACATCTCGGTGAAGGTCGAGATCCCGATGCCGAGCCGCACCGGCGAGCCGGCGGCGTTCCGCGCCGCCTGCTCGGCCCGCAGGTCGTCGTAGCGGAACAGCGCGCGCGCCTGCGCGGTCGCCGCCTCGTAGTTGCCCGAGTCGTAGGTCAGCCCGGAGATCGTGGTGTACGGGAACTCCTCGTGCTTGATCCAGTTCCGCTCGCGCAGCTCCAGCGGATCCACGCCCAGCGTGAAGGCCAGGTCGTCCATGATGTGCTCGATCGCGTAGGTCGCCTCGGGCCGCCCGGCGCCGCGGTAGGCGTCGGTCGGGGTCTTCGTGGTGAACACCCCGGTGCAGTTGAACCGGTAGGCGTCCATCTTGTAGATCGCGTTGTACATGAACGCCCCGAGCAGCGGAACACCCGGGGTGACCAGCATCAGGTACGCCCCCATGTCCGCGAGCAGGTCCACGGACAGCCCGCGCAGCCGCCCGTCGGCGTCCGCGGCCAGCCGGATCCGCTGGATCTGGTCCCGCCCGTGGTGCACGGCCACGTTGCCCTCCGAGCGTGACTCGGTCCACTTCACCGGGCGGCCGAGCCTGCGGGCGAACAGCAGCGCGAGCACCTCCTCGGCCGTCACCTGGAGCTTGGAGCCGAAGCCGCCGCCGACATCCGGCGCGATCACCCGCAGGTTCTGCTCGCCGATGCCGGTGACGAGCGCGAGCATCACCCGCAGCACGTGCGGTATCTGCGTCGCCGACCACATCGTGTACTCGTCGCCGACCGGCGCGCAGACCACCGCGCGGGGCTCCATCGCGCACGGGATCAGCCGCTGCTGCCGGTAGGTGCGCTCGAGCACCACGGGCGCGTCGCGGAACGCGGCGTCCAGGTCGCCGTTCTCGTGCGTCCACGTGTAGGACTTGTTGCCGGCCTCGTGGACCTGCGGCGAATCCGGCCGCAGCGCGGCCTCCATGTCGAGCACCGGCTCAAGCGGGTCGTAGCTGACATCGATCAGCTCCACCGCGTCGGCGGCGGCATACCGGTCCCTGGCCACGACCGCGGCGACGATCTCGCCGGCGTACCGCACGGTGTCGACCGCCATCGGCGGGTGCGCGGGTATCACGATGTCGGGCGTGACGGGCCACGCGCACGGCAGGCTGCCCTGTTCGGCGGCCAGGTCCGCGCCGGAGAACACGGCGACCACGCCGGGCGCCTCCCGGGCGGCCGACAGGTCCACGGCCGTGATCCGCGCGTGCGCGTACGGGCTGCGCGCGAACGCGATGTACACCTGGCCGGGCAGCGTGATGTTGTCGGTCCAGTTGGTCTGGCCGGTGATCAGGCGGGCGTCTTCCTTGCGGGCCCTGGCCTTGCCGACCTCGGGCGCGGCGGTCTGCGTGGTCATGCCGGCACCCCCGCGCTCCCGGCGGCCTTCAGCACGGCCCTGACGATGTTCTGGTACCCCGTGCAGCGGCACAGGTTCCCCTCCAGCCCGTCCCTGACCTCTTCCTCGGTCGGGTGCGGGTTGTCGCGCAGCAGGTCGGCCGCGGCCATGATCATGCCGGGCGTGCAGTAGCCGCACTGCAGCGCGTGCTCTTCGTGGAAGGCCCGCTGCAGCGGGTGCAGCTCCCCGTTCGCCAGCCCCTGGATCGTGGTGATCTCGGCCCCGTCGGCCTGCACGGCGAGCACCGCGCAGCTTTTCACCGACCGGCCGTTCATCAAGACCGTGCACGCGCCGCAGTTGGAGGTGTCGCAGCCGATGGGTGTGCCGGTCCTCCCAGCCTGCTCTCGCAGATAATGCACGAGCAGCACCCGGGGTTCGACGTCGTCGTCGTAACGCACGCCGTCGACGTTCACGCTGATCTTCATACACGGCCTCCTTGCCGTCGCAGATGCGCCTGAGGTTCACCGTAAAACGAGCGCGGGAGATCGCACCAGACCCCGCCAGCCAGACAGTGCCGCGCCGCGCCGGGATCGCGCCGCTCCGCGCTGTCCGTCCGTTCCGCTCGCCCGCTTTCCTTATCCCGAAATGTCAAGCGGTACCAGGGAACACCCTGCTCATATCACCCGATGCCAGGTAAAACGATGGGATTCGAACATGCGAACACTCTGTCATCTCCTGTCATTCACTGGCTTTCCCTGTTGTCACGCTGACTTCCGGCTGACCTAACGGGCTGTCCGGCATCGTACGGGCACTCGCCCCGCCTCGGCGGGCACGCCTGTTCATTCAGATGAATCGAACGCATGATAGAATGAAAGTAGGGCCGGACACCTCGTTCGGCCCTTTTGTCTAGTGGGAGGCGGCATGAGATCACGGGCAGAGGCCCACAGGGGCCGGGAGGGCGCGGCGATGGGGCCGGATGAGTGACTACCGTCCGGGCAGGCGCCGCGTTCGCGGCAAGTACAGGCCGCGGTATGCGATGGGCGGCCAGGGCGACGGGAGCCTTAAACGGCTCGAACAGGAACTCGCCGGGAGCCGGGCCGGTAGGGCGAGAAGGCCGCCCGAGGGGTTGAAAGAACTGTCAGCAGCAAACCAGGGAAGGGAGCCAAGTGGTCGGAGCAGCCATATATCCGATGACAGTTCCGCAATATAAGTTTATTGACGTTGAGACGTTCACTAGGGATTCCACTTTGGACGGGGTACCTGCTGCGTTCCTGGTGGAGGGCATCCTTCACCGGTCGGTCACCCTCTTCTATGGGCAGACGAAATCCGGGAAGTCCACGTTGGCGGCAAGCCTCGCGGTAGCCCTGGCGTCCGGCCAGGAGACATGGCTAGGACGGCCTGTAGCCCCGGACGCACACGGCCCGGTCGCCATCGTTTGCGGCGACCCAGACAGCCTTTTTGAGTACAAGGAACGCCTGTTCCGCGTGCGCGATGAAATCGGGGACGGCCGTATTACCCTGATATCGCCGTGGCGGCCTACCGAACCGGCAGGCTGGGAAGAGGTCAGGTCCGCTGTCATGGCGGCCGGGGCAAGAGTCGTCATCATCGACAACCTGTCACAGTTCGTCTCAGGATCACTATCCGATGATGACCTGATCAAGGCGTTCTACATGGAGGTTGATAAGTTCGCCCGGCAGGGGATTGCCGTCCTCGTGCTTGCCCACGTTTCAGAGAAGCCTGCCGTGGACGGCAAGTCGCAACGGCTGCCCCATGGGTCATCGTTTATCCGCTACGGGCCGCGGTGGTGGGCGCTGGTCTGGGCCGGGGGCGGCAAGTGCCGTCTTGAGTTCGACGGGAACGCCGGGGGACGCTGGTCACTCGACGTGTCCGAACCGGACGGCGTTCCCCGGTTCGACGTGCTCGGCTCGCGCACAACGGAGGAACTGAAGGAAGGCCAACAGCGCCGAGCCAGGGACCGGGACGCCCAGCTCTTGAAGGAGCGCAGCAACGTGGGCGAATGGGTTGTCGCCAACTGCCAGGGGCAGAACCGGGACGCCACCGCCCAGGCAGTAGCAGCAGCGTTCCCGAAGTACACGGTGACCACGGCCCAAAAGTTTCTCTCCGAAGGCGCCTTCGGGGCGGTCAAGAACGTGGGCACCAGGAACGCGCCGCAATGGGCGCGCGTAGCCGCCGACACGCGCCCAGGCCCGTGACTCCGTGAGTGTGAGCGTGAACTACGTACCCCCCTATATATGAGGTTCCTCCGTCACCTCATTCCCCCAAGTAAATCGATCGCGGCCCTTCCGGGCCGAGCATCGGACGAAGAACGGGGAGGAGCCGCAACGCGACTCCCCGGAACAAGCCGCCCCGAAACGCGGCAGGGGCGGCAGACACGCGCCGCCCGGTTCACGAAAGAGCGGCGCAGAACCAACCGCGGCCCACCAAAGGCCGCGCAAATACATGACATATCATCAATCACAACTACCCCGCCTGCCCGGGTTCCGGCGGGGTGATTCGTGCGAGGCGGCTTGGGCGCCGCCGAGCATTAGGAAAGCATCTACCTATGCGTGCCAGCCTTCCGGCTGGCGTGCTTCCGGTTATCCCTCCCGGGATAACAGGGCGTTTGATCTGGTTCGGGCCTGTAGGCCCGGGTTTTAAATTTTCTTCGGTATGGAGCTAATGGCGCGCTCAGCGCGCCAGGGAAGGTACCAGTTATTGAGACGACTGTGGCGCGCCGATGCGCGTGGAAGAATGACGATGGCTCGTGGTGCGCGGCTGATGCCGTGCCGCGCAAAGGCGCTAGGGGGCCGCATCCGCGGTACTGCGGGAAGCATGCGAAGGCGAGTAAGCGTGTGCTTGATGCGCGGCCTCGCGGCCGTAGGGAGCCGTATAAGGCGTGTTGTGTCCAGTGGCAGGAGTCGGGGCGTAGCGGGCAATGCCCGCAGTGCGAGCAGAACAGGGATGAGCAGCGTAAGCCGCTCTATCCGCTGAGCCAGGGGGAAGCATCCTGGCTTGTCGAACAATTCGCTTCCCCCGGGCCGGGCGGGGCCGGGTTTCGTATCAGTGGCCTGGGTGATCCGGCCCGCTGGAATACGAACCGTGGACCTGATGAGGGGGAGACAATGGAAGTTTTCATCCCTGACCCGGGCGGGGACGCTTCGGCCGTGGACTGGTACGAAGGTCATCCCGAATGGTGGGAGTCTCCGCTGGATTCCGGCGATGACTGGCCGGAGCCGTGGGAAGCCGCGGGCGATCCCGGCGATGACTTCGATATTGACTCTTGGCTAGATGACTGCGGGGACGAAAAGTTTCCGGAATGTGTAGGGAGGTAGGTTTTATGCCGGATTTGCTGACCGCTTTCCTTGCGGGGATACCGGATGAGGCCAGTTTGACCAGGATGGCGGATGCGTTTAACACTCGTGCTGGCATGTTGGAGGGTGCGTGCGATGCCGAGTCGCTGGCTTGGGCGGGGGCTTACCGTGTTCTGGCCATCGGGATTGAGGCCGCGCTTATCCGTCGCCGTACCGGCGTGACCGTTTAGCGTTCAATGCTTCCCCGGCCCGGGTTTTCGTTCCCCTGGCCGGGGTTGAGGGACTGGCCGCCCATAGCGGCAAAGCGGCAGGCGGGGCCTTCCATTGGTTCCTTCCCTGTCCCGGCCGCCTGCCGGGTACCGTAGCCCGGCGATAGGGCAGCGTGTTTCGCTCCACGCTGCCCTTCCTTATGCGATTGACTAGGAGATACCCAATGACTGACCTTAAGATAACCCTGATCGCCAAGAGCGATGGCACCGTAGAGCTTAGCCCGGAGGGGCCGGGGGCCGAGTTGCTGGCGGGGCGGATCGCGGACCTTTTGAAGAGGGATTCGGACGAGATGAGGGCTGCGAATCTGGCGAAGTCGGCCCCTGGCGCAGCGGTCAAGGCGAACGCGGAGAAGGCGCGGGAGCTGGAATTGCAGGCTTCGAAGTGGGAGGGGCACGTTGAGGCCAACTATTACATGGACCGCGAGTTGAAGGACTACTACTCCGAGCGTGCGGCGGCTTGCCGTCGCGAGGCTGCGCGGTTGCGCGGAGAGCCGGTAGAGCGGGAAGTCTCGATCGTTCCGGCGGCCGGGTAAGTCTTTGCGCGTCAGCGTAGCTCTCCGGGCCGCGTAGGGGCATTCCCGTGGGCGCCGCGCCGGGCCAGGGCAGCCAAAAGGGCGCCCGGTCGGGGGCGCCCTTTATGACTTTTTCTGTCGATTACCCGGGTTAGCTGGCCATGCCGAGTGCCCGGTAAACGGTCTGCCGGGAGACGGCTTTACCGCTGGGGGTCATCTTGCCTAGCCTGGCGCCGATCTCGGCTACTGAGATTCCTTCGGCCCGCCATTGCCGGGCGAGCGTGGCGTGATGCTCATTGAGTCTTGCTTTCCGGCCGCCGTTGTGCCCGCGGGCGCTAGTGGCGGCCAGTCCGTCTTTGGTGCGCTCCACGATCAGCTCTCGCTCAAACTCGGCTATCGCGGCGAGGACGTGAAACACGAGCCGACCGCCCGGCGTGGTCGTGTCGATGGCCTGGTCTAGGACCACGAGGTCTACGCCACGGCCGCCAAGGTCGGCAACCACGTCCACGAGGTTGCGCACCGATCGGCCGATGCGGTCAAGTTTGACGCACACAAGCGCGTCTCCGCGCTCTAGCCGCTCTAGGCATTTGTCCCATTCGGGGCGGGATGCTTTGGCGCCGCTGGCGCCGTGGTCCACGTACACGCGGTTGCATCCGTAGGCCGTGAGTCGTTCCGTTTGCGCTTCCGGGTGCTGGTCTCGGGTGCTTACCCGCGCGTATCCGATCTTTGTCACTGTTCTATCCTCTCGTTTCCTAGTGTCGGCTTGCCGGGCGGCGCCGGATACTGGCCGCGTAAACGGTGGTGATCTCGCCGCGTGCGAACTGCGCGCTGTCCCCGGTCACCCGGACGGTGACGCGGTGGGATTCCGCGTCCACGTGCGTGATGCGGCACTTGACGTCGATCGTCCACGAGGAGCGGCCGTTGGTGACGTCGCGCAGGATCGCCAGGTCCCCGGCGGCTAGGCCGTGTTCGCCGTCCACCGCGTACCGCAGCGATCCGCCCCACGCCCATGGGCTGTTGGTGGTGAGCGTGCCGCGCCCGTGGTAGTTCTGCGGCCCGGCGTCCACCTCGCGCAGCTCCGCAGCTTCACGGGCGAGCGCGATGTGTCCGGGCGATGACATGGGGCCGTTCGGCCGGTACTGTCGCGTGATGTCCGCGCGTAGCCACGCGATCGCGTCGTCCCATCCGGGGAGCTGCGCGACGCGCACGGCGCCGATGCACACGCTGACGGGATGCTGCGGCACGCCTCGCGTCCGCGCGGGGGTAGGGTCGGTGCTGGTCATTCCGTGTGCTCCTAACACTCGGTCTGGCAAGTGCCCCGGGGGGTGGTGCCCCCGGGGTGCGCCTACGGGGCGCACGGACGCCCGTAGCGGGAACGGGCGCCCGAACGCCGCTAGGACGGGGTACGGTGCGCCGCGCGGCGCATCGCGTCTAGCGCGTCCATGCACAGCCGGTCGCGCTCGCGCGCGGACCCGGGTCCGGCCATGCCGTGGGCTAGCGCGAACGTCATCGCCGTGTCGGGGTCGGGCGCGTAGACCGCGCCCAGCGCGAAGTCAAAGCAGCGGAGGCGGGTGAGTTGCTGATAACTGCTCATGCCGCACCGTCCGCGAGGAACGCGGCGGACGGGGCGTCCGCGCTGAGCAGATGGTCAACGGCATCGGTACAGGTCCATCCGGCCAGGTACCACGCCCCGCGCTCCATTGACACGTGGAGGTAGCACCACGAGCCGTAGCGGCGCCCGTAGGCCGCGTTCCTGGTCCGGGCAACATGGCCTACTAGGCGGCCGGTAGCGCGCTCCGTGACGCTGTGCGCGCGATGGCCATCGAAGTCGTACGACTGACGGCTGATGATGACCTTGGAATGGTCGTGGAGATTCATCTCAAGCGCTCCTAACGCTCGATCGGTCCGGGGGTGGTGCCCCGGGGGCTTGCGGCGCCCGATCGTTTGGCGCGATCGGGACAGCCCGACTGTAACGTAATCGCTAGTTCAGAATCAAGCGGAACGCTAAAGAATTTGGACTAGATTTCTGAACATCCGCCGATCTGCGCGGTCTGCGGAAACGGCTGACCGGCCGTCGCCGGGTGCTCATGCCGTAACACGACCGTGTTTGTGGTACATCCGCACGGCCGCCACGCGTACCGGCGAGAGGGAGCTGTGCGCCGCTCGGCGCGATGCCAGATGATGCGCCGAGTGATCGAACCCGGGCAGTTGTCTCGAAGAACCGTTCCCCGCGGCCGGGAGGCCTGGAGTGGTGTCGCG
>JASHPP010000436.1 GCA_030038035.1 Trebonia sp. | reverse complement strand
GCGGCGCTGTCGATGATGGCCGACAACATCGAGCACGTGATCACGTACTGGGTGCTCTGGCAGCGGTTCCATTCCTCCGCGCTCACCGGCTTTGAGGTGATCAGCCACTGGCTGCCGTTCCTGCTGCTGTCGCCGTACTTCGGCGCGCTGGCCGACCGGCACGACTGCCGCAGGCTCATCCAGGGCGCGCAGCTGCTGTTCATGGCGGTGTCCGTCAGCTGGGGCGTGCTGTTCGCGACCGGCGCGCTGCGGATCTGGAACGCCTGCGTGCTGCTGATACTGCACGGCATGGCCGGGGCGCTGTGGGCGCCGGCCGAACAGCTCATGCTCGAGGACTTCGTCGGGCCGGCCGACCTGCCGAGCGCCATCCGGCTCAACTCCACGGCGCGCAGCCTGGGCATCCTGTGCGGCCCGGTCGTCGGCTCGGCGCTGCTCCTTGGCCTCGGCCCGGTCAAGGGCATCTTCTGCAACGTCGCGTTCTACGTGCCGCTCACCGTTCTCATGGCGCGCACCAAGTACACCGGCCACGTGCGGCACGGCGTCACCGCGCGGGCGCGGATCGGCGTGGTCGGGGCCGTCCGGGTGTTCCGGGAGGTCGCCAGGGACCGGGTGCTCGTCGCGATGATCCTCCTGGCCGGGCTCGGCGCGTTCTTCATCGGCGCCGCCATGCAGACCGTCATGCCCGCGATGGCGGGCGACGTGGGCACGTCGCGCGCCGGCCTGGCGTACGGCGTGCTGCTGTTCGCCAACGGGCTCGGCGGCGTCCTGGGCGGGCTGCTGCTCGAGGGCACCGGGTGGCTCAAGATGTCGGTCCGCGCCGCGCTGTGGAGCACCGCGGTCTACGGCGTGTCGACGGTGGCGTTCGCGTTCAGCCACAGCCTGGCGCTGTCGGCGCCGCTGCTCGTCATCGGCGGCGTCGCCAACCTGGCCGCGCTGTCGATCACGCAGACCGTCGTGCAGCTGCTCGCGCCGCGCGAGAAGCGGGGCCAGGTCGTGGGCGTCTACGGCGTCGGCGCCAACGGGATGAAGGTCGGGAGCGGCCTCACGGTCGGCATGTTCGGCGCGGTGGTCGGCCTGCGCTGGTCGCTGGGGCTGAGCGCCGCGGCCATGTGCGCGGGGACCGCGGTCGTCGCCTGCTACCTCGCGATCGGGATCCGGCGCGCACGCCGCGAAAGCGTTCAAGCACAGAATGTAGTAACTTAACTGCGAAATGTCAGCACGTGGTGGCAGACTGCGGCCTATGGAAACTCCGCACTGCTCCGAACTGCTGGCGACACCGGTAAGGACCGACGCGGACGTCCTTGCCCGCGTCGGCGCGATCATCGACGCGGAGGCCAGGAGGCTGCAGGCGCTGTGGCTGCTGTTCCTGGACCGCGATGGCATCCAGAACGAGGTCGTGGTGCCGATCGACTGCATACCCGAGCCGCCCGACCCGCAGCTGGTCGGCGGCGTCTGCTACGTCGTCTCCCAGGTGCTTTCCGACGCCGAGCCCGACGGCAGCGTCGTGATCGCGCTGAGCCGCCCGGGAATGCCCGAGCTGGGTGAGGCGGACCGGTACTGGCTCAGCGTCCTGCAGCAGGGCGCGGCCCTGCACAGGTCACCGGTCCGGATGCTCTGCCTGGCCACGCCGGACGGGGTCCGCGAACTCGGCCCTGTCGCCGTCGCCTGAGCGGGACCTTGGCCACTGGGCGCGCGGGCCAGGGTCGCCTACGGTAAGCACCATGGGCGAGAGCGTGTGCGACGACCCGTTCGAGTGGGCCGCGAGGGAACCAGGGCGCGCCATGTTCGCCGTGCCGGACGGGGAGACATGGCGGCAGGTCACCGCGGCGGAGTTCGCCGGGCGGGTCGGCTCGATCGCGGCCGGCCTCATCGCCGCAGGCGTCGCGCCCGGCGACCGGGTGGGGCTGCTGGCGGCGGTCAGCCTGGACTGGTTGGCCTGCGATTTCGCGATCTGGGCCGCGGGAGCCGTCACGGTGCCCGTGCACGAGACCTCGTCGGTCGAGCAGATCCGCTGGGAGCTCACGGACTCGGGCGCGGTCGGGGTGTTCGCCGGCAGCGCGCGGCTCGCGGACGCGGTCCGGCGCGCCCAGCTCCCGCGGGCGGAGATGATCTGGCCGATGGACGGCGGCGGGCTCGACGAGCTCGCGGCGGCCGGGCGCGGCGTCCCCGCGGCCGAGACCGGCCGCAGGCGGGCCGCGCTGACCGCCGGAACGGTGGCGACGATCGTCTACACCTCAGGCACCACGGGTCAGCCGAAGGGCTGCGTGATCAGCCACGGCAACCTCGCCGAGGCGGTGCGCGCCATCACGAGCGTCCAGGGGATCCGCGAGCGGGTGCTCGCCGGCGACGCCTCGACCCTGTTCTTCCTGCCGCTGTCGCACATCCTGGCCCGCGTGGTCGCGCTCTGCCTGGTGCACGAGGGCAAGCTCGCCGGATACCTGCCCAGCCCCGGCCGGCTGGCCAGGGCGCTGCCCGTCTTCCGTCCGACGATCCTGCTCGTGGTGCCCCGGGTACTCGAGAAGGTCGTCGCGGCCGCCCGCCAGCAGGCCGCGGACACCGGTCACGAGCGGCTGTTCGCCGCGGCCGAGGCCGCGGCGATCGCCTACAGCCAGGCCAGCGAGAGGTCTGGGGGCCCCGGGACGTGGCTGCGGCTGCGGCGCGCGGCGTTCGGGCGGCTGGTCTACCGGCGGCTGGGCGCGGCGCTCGGCGGCCGGATGGCCTGGGTGATCAGCGGCGGGGCGCCGCTGAGCGAGAACCTGGGGCACTTCCTGCGCGGCGCCGGCGTCGTCGTCATGGAGGGCTGGGGGCTCACCGAGACCATCGGGCCCGCCACGATGAACCTGCCCGGCCGGCAGCGGATGGGGTCGGTGGGGCTGCCGCTGCCAGGCTGCGCGGTGCGCATCGCGGCCGACGGCGAGATCGAGGCCCAGGGGCCGACGGTGTTCCAGGGGTACTGGGGCAACCCGGCCGCCACCGCGGCGACGTTCGACGGCCGCTGGCTGCGCACCGGTGACCTCGGGCGGATCGATGACGACGGCTTCGTCTTCGTCACCGGGCGGAAGAAGGACCTGATCGTGACCGCCGGCGGCAAGAACGTGGCCCCCGCTCCGCTGGAGGACCGGGTGCGCGAGCACTGGCTGGTCGAGGAGTGCGTCGTGGTCGGCGACCGGCGGCCCTATATCGCGGCGCTTGTCACGCTGGACAGCGACGCGTTCACCCGGTGGAAGCAGCGGGCGGGCAAGCCGCCGGACGCTACCGTCGCCGAGCTGCGCGACGACCCCAGCCTGCGGGCCGTGATCGGCGAGGCGATCGACCGGGCGAACACGCCGGTGTCCCCGGCGGAGAGCATCAGGCGGTTCGCCATCCTGCCCGGCCCGTTCGAGATCGGCGCGGAGCTGACCCCGATGCAGAAGGTGCGCAGGGACTACGTGCTAGCCAAGTACGCCGCCGACATCGACGCCCTCTACGCGTAGCACGACCGCCTCGGTCGCGCCATGTGCGCCGCGCGCGAGTCGGCCGCGCCAGATCTGCCGCAGCCGCGAGTATCAAATCTCCGGCCGGCCAGGAGTCCCCGCCACGCCCCGCTCGTGGGGTATGCGCCTCATGATCACGGGTTAGCAGGGGCCGATAGGGCCTCGTGCCAACAGCAAAAAAAATGAAGTCGGCCAGTCGGTTGACTGTGGAGGCGACGGTACAGCTCTAACACGTTAAGCGGTCCGCAGGCGGTACCGCCGACGCGGCGGAAATCACGCGCCGTGCCGACCCGGGCCGCCCGGCCAGCACGCGGGTGCCGGCCCGCGTTCCCGCGCCGTCACCGCACCGGCGTGGGTCGGCGCCGGGGCGAAAAGTCCAAAAGCCAACCAGGCGCG
>JASHPP010000049.1 GCA_030038035.1 Trebonia sp. | reverse complement strand
AAGGTGCGGGTGGCGGACTTCATCGAGATGAAGACCGCTGTCTTCGGCATGACCCGGATGGGCAAGTCGAACACGATGAAGACGCTAGCCGTGGCGACCTACCGGCACGCCAAGCGGATCAGCGAGCCGATCGGGCAGCTGCTGTTCGACCCGCAAGGCGAGTACGCGAACCCCAACTCGCAGGACGACGACACCGCGCTCGCCCAGCTCGGCGACGACGTGGTGATCTACCGGTTCGGAGTCCGCGCGAACGAATCGGGCGTGCGACCGCTGCAGATCAACTTCTACGACGAAGGTCAGATCGACGCGGCCCAGGAAGTGATCGGGAGTGTGCTTGCAGGCACTGGATCGGGTGCTTACATCGAGAACTTCATCGGCGCGGAGTTGGCCCCGCCACAGCCGGATGCGCAGGGGAACCGGAACTTCCCACGTGAGCGGCGGTCGGCTAGGGCGCGGTTCTGCTTCTACGCGTTGCTCGGCAAGGCAGGATTCCAGGCGCCAGCCAGTCACAGGTTCAACACGGTGCTCAAGAAGTCGCTTGCGGACGGCTTCAACGGCAGCGGGAGCGGCTTCACGATTACGTCAGCGGGCACTGGCGGTGCCGTCTACATGCGCGGCACCGACGCGGTCCAGGCGGTGGTCGACTGGCTGATCGAGGAAAAGGAGAACGGCAACAGCGATGCGGAGGACTGGCTCAAGGACCAGTCGGTGGACGCGGTGCTCGCGCTTTACAACCCGACAGGCAGCCGGCTCGGCTGGCGGTGGCTCAGCCGCTTGAAGCAGTTTCACAGCTACCAGGCCACTGAGGACTACGCCGATCGCGTCTACACCGACCTTGTCGCCGGCCGACTGGTGATCGTCGATCTCTCCCGCGGTACCGAGCAGGTGCTGCAGCTCCTGTCCGAACGGATCATCAACTACCTTCTCGCCCGGGCGACCGACCGTTTCGTCAGCGGCCAGGTCTTGCACCGCATGCAAATCGTCATCGAGGAGGCGCACCGGCTCTTCGACCGGAAGGCCTACGACGCCGATAGCCCCAACCCGTACGTACGCCTCGCGAAGGAGGCCGGCAAGCTGAAAATCGGCCTGGTCTACGCGACGCAGGAGGTCACCGCCGTCGCCCCCGCCGTGCTCGCGAACACGAGCAACTGGATCGTCGCGCACCTGAACAACAGCGACGAGATCCGGACGCTGTCGAAGTACTACGACTTTAAGTCGTTCGAGGCGGACATCCTGTCTGCCGAGGACCGCGGTTTCGTCCGGATCAAGACCCGGTCGGGAAAGTACATCGTGCCTGTCCAGGTGCTGAAGTTCGATCGGGAGATGATCGAGGAGGCGCGAGCCGAAGCGGGCCTGGAGCCGCTCGCCCCGCGTGCTGAGTGGCGGTGACCCGCAGTGCCCTACATCCAGCCGGAGGGTGCGCCCGAGCGGGCCAGCAGGCTGGGCCATGTCCGCACCGCGATGGACCCGTCGGTTCGTGACGCGCTCGAATCGTACTTCCTGCCACCCGCCGCGAGCGCCCCGCCGCCCATCGCGGATCTGCTCATCGAGGCGGCCACTCTGCCAGTGAGCGGCCTGCCGAAGCCCTCGTATGCGATCTCGATCGACGGATCGAAACAGGAGGTCGAGGTCCGGCCGGAGTTTCCTTCGGCGCGGGTCGGCTTCGCCCAGGTCGCGGGGGTCTTCAGTCAGCTCGACACGCTGGCGCCCGCGCCGCCCGGCGGCTTCGTCGATCCGGTCGCCATCGCACAGGCCACGAAGGCGGCGCTGGTGAAGGGTGTCGTCCCGACCAGCGTGGTGACGATCAGGCCCGGGCAGTCCATGCACGAGGCGTGGCGCGAAGCGGTCTGGAAGCTGTTCACCACATGCGAGCTCGAAGGCCCGGCGGGCACGCATGCCAGTCTGGCTGACGTGCTGGCACACGTACTCGGCAGCCCATACGAGCCAGTATCGAGCGTCACGCTCTGGCGATGCCCCGGACGCCACGACAGGGATTGTCCCGCCGTTCACCTCACCATCCCCGTTCGCAGCGGGACGACGTGCCCCACGTGCGGCACGGCCTTGTACTTCAGCGACGCCACCAACACGCACGATGAGGTCGAGGAGTACGGGTCGAACGAAAACGCGCTCGGCAGACTCATGTCGGTGCTTGAGCTGCTGACGTTCCTCTGGCAGATCCGCATCTTCTCCCAGGTCGATCCCGGCCGGGTCTTCCCGCGGTGCGCGTTCCTGATCGACGGGCCGCTCGCGATGTTCGGCCGACCCGCCGGGCTCAAACGGGACGCACTGAGATTCCTGCAGGTCATCCATGCATCCGAAGTCGCCGCCGACCGGGCGGGGTTGCCCGTCGTCATCGGGATCGAGAAGACCGGCACGCTGGCCGAGCACGCCGAGTACATCAGCGAGTACATCCCGCCCGGGTACCTGCTCTGCCTGCCCGACCGCTACATTCGCGACCAAGTCCAGCACCGCGAGGGCAACCGTGCCTACGGCTACGACACCGACTACGGGCGACGGTTCATCTACCGGGCACGCGACGGCAGGACGCTGGTCTTCGGCGTGCCGCCGATGCCGTGGGGCGATCCCACGGACGACGCCGACGCCGTGAACCTCGCGCATTACCCCGCCCTCGACACGGCGATCGGCCTGCTCGACCAGGTGGGCACCATGCTCTACCGGAACGCGGTCATCCCGGTGGCCTTCGCGCACAACTACGCGTCGCTGCCGCTCGGCACTGGCAGCCAGGTGCTGACGTACCTGGCTCAGGACTCACTGGGCACACCGCGAACCCAGGTGCGCACCACGTCATTCTTCTAAAAAACGTCCGATCTAGGAATAACGTTGGCGGGTGGCAACGATGGCCCTGGGATTTCAAGGAATCGGTGACGCGGTGGTATCCCCCTCCACGCTCGGCGTCCCGGTCGCAATAAGTTCGGTTCGCTCTATCGCCGCCCATCCGCGTAAACCAGAGGAGCCCGGCCCGCTTGCTAGCGCATCGACCGCGGCGATGCGCTATCAGTCGCCCTTGCGGTATCCAGGCGCAAAGTCAGGGCTCGCTGAGGTCATCGGCACCCTCATCGCCAGCGCTGCCAGATCACTGGGTACACCGGAACTGTTCGTTGAGCCGTTCGCTGGCGGGGCATCGACCGCGCTGCGGCTCGCCGCGAGCGGCGTCGTCCGGAGAGTGCTCCTCGCTGACGCGGATTCCCTTGTGGCGACGTTCTGGAGGGTGGCCGCCGACAAGACCGACTGGCTCATCGACCGGATGATGGACGAACCGGTCACCCTGGAGCGCTGGGACCACTGGCGAAAATGGCAACCGTCTCACCACGACGACAGGGAACTCGCGGTCAAGTGTCTCTTCCTCAACCGGACAACGTTCTCCGGCATCCTGAACGGCCGGGCCGGACCTATCGGTGGCCGCGCACAGGAGAGCAACTACAAGATCGGCTGCCGGTTCAACAAGGACGCTTTGGCCGCGCGACTTCGCTTCGTTGGCGACTTGTACGCAAGCAACCGCCTCGTCGACGTATGGTGCGCGGACTGGCGTCACACGCTGGCCAACGTCGTCGAATGGTACCCGCAGTTCATCCCCAACCGAGTGATCGCCTACCTGGACCCGCCGTACATGGCAAAGTCCGGGAAGCTGTACCAGCGCTCCTTCGACCCGGCAGGCGGCTCTAGAGTTCCTCTCGAAGCAGTTAGCCCGATGGAACGCCATAACTGGCTAGACGGCTTGGCTCATCACGACTTGGCTCAGTACTTGCGTCACGAGGCCCAAGTCCGCTGGATACTGTCTTACGACGATCACCCAGCGCTCACTGAAGACCAGGGCCTATATGTTGCCACTCGGATGACCCCGGTCGGCGACGATATGAACCGCCAGGCTGCCCATTGGTGGTACATCACCAAGCGCCTAGTCGATCTCCGCTACAGCGCATCGGCAACGAAGGAGCATCGAGGCAAGCGTCAGGAACTCCTCATTACAACCTTGCCGCCGTCTTGCGTTCCCTTGGACGAGAGGTTCCGTCCACACCCGGCAAGCGCGAAACCTATTTAGGACCGGATTGTCAGACCCATCGGTCACCATCGAACTGTCTCCAGCCTCGATGAGAGAGGAGCTGAACATGGGACCGCTCACCGAAGAACTTAAGGACAAGGACTCACCGGTTCGCCGGTTCCTCGACGAACGCTTCACCAGCGGGCTCCGCGACGTCCAGCGGCGCTATCGCATGGCTGCCCCGGCGCTCGTCGTCCCGAGCGTGCCGCGGGAGGCGGCAAACCCGGGAACTGTCGGCACTGCGGCCGACTGGCTTGTTCGGTTCATGCTGCACCCTCGGCCCTCGCTGCGGCTTGCGACCACGGGTGCGGCCCTGTGCGGGACAAGAGCCGGACTTGTGGGTGTCCTCATCGACATCGCAAACTCGCTCGGCTTGGGGGACAACGCCCTAGAGGCCACGGATAGTGACGGCTTCATGGGTCCCGTACCTGGCAGCCGTGCGGACCCGGAGCAGCTCGCCCGCGCGTGCTGGTTCCTGGCACTTCTTACCGAGGCATTCCGGGCTGGGCCGGTGACTGTGGCCACGGGGCCACTGAGGCAGTTCCTGAGCCGCCAACCCTCGGTCGATGAA
>JASHPP010000435.1 GCA_030038035.1 Trebonia sp. | reverse complement strand
GTGGCGGGGGTCAGGCGGGGGTGCGGGCGGAGGCCTCGTGGACCAGGTCGGCGAGCCTGGCCAGCGTGTCGGGGTTGGTCTCGGGCAGGACGCCGTGGCCGAGGTTGAACACGTGACCCTCGGCGGTGCGGCCGCGGGTGAGCACCTCGCGGGCGCGTGATTCGATCACGTCCCACGGCGCGAGCAGCACGGCTGGGTCGAGGTTGCCCTGCAGCGCCTTGCCTGGCGAGACCCGGCGGGCCGCCTCGTCGAGCGGGATCCGCCAGTCCACGCCGACCACGTCCGCGCCCGCCTCGCCGAGCAGGCCGAGCAGTTCCCCTGTGCCGACGCCGAAGTGGATCCGCGGCACCCCGGCCGGCGCCAGCGCCGCGAAGATCCGGCTCGTGTGCGGCAGGACCGCCTGCCGGTAGTCCTCCAGGCTGACCGCGCCCACCCAGGAGTCGAACAGCTGCACGGCCGACGCCCCGGCCGCGATCTGCACCTGCAGGAACGAGGTCGCGATGCCCGCCAGGGCGCCGAGCAGCCTGTGCCAGAGGCGCGGATCGCCGTACATCAGCGCCTTGGTGCGGTCATGGTCCTTCGACGGCCCGCCCTCGATCAGGTAGGACGCCAGCGTGAACGGCCCGCCCGCGAAGCCGATCAGCGGCCGCTCGCCCAGCTCGGCGACCAGGGACCGCACCGCCTCGGTGATGTAGGGCACGTCGGACGGCTCAAGCGGGCGCAGCCGGGACAGGTCGCCGGCGTCGCGGAACGGCCGGTCCACGACCGGGCCGACGCCCGGCTTGATGTCCACGTCCACCCCGACCGCGCGCAGCGGGACCACGATGTCGCTGAACAGGATCGCCGCGTCGACGTCGTACCGGCGCAGCGGCTGCAGGGTGATCTCGGTGACCAGCTCGGCCCTTGTGCACGAGTCGAGCATCGGGACGCCCGCCCGGATGCGGCGGTACTCGGGCAGCGACCGTCCGGCCTGGCGCATGAACCAGACGGGGGTGCGGGCAACCGGCTCCCTCCGGCAGGCGCGGACAAACGCGGAGGTCATCTGGGGCTGGGTCACCCACGGATCTTCTCACAACGGGCACGGCCGCCGATGGCGCCCCCGGCGACACGCCGCGCGATATCCCGCGAAAACGGGGGCGTACATGCCAAGATCGGGACGAGTCTGTCCATGGTCGGAGCGAATCCACAGCGAAGGGGGGCACGGCGATGAGCCAGCCGCTCGGCAACTGTCCCGGATGTGGTGGCGACGAGCCCTTCGAGCAGATCCACCTCGGCGATTGCCCGGATACCGGCGGCGAGTGCCCGGAGTGGGCGTGCCCGGCGTGCGGCGCGGCGGTCATCATGGGGACCCAGAGCGCCGATGTTCCCGCCCGCCGGCCCGTCCGTGCCGCGTAGCCGTCGACGCGGACCGGAAGGCCCAACCGGACGCCCGCGCGCCACATCCTGCCCGGCGCGACGTACGCTCAGGCCATGAGGTTCGCGGACGAGCCCGCGACGGCACGGGCAGGCGCACAGGCTGACAGGAAAGCCGTGCCCGCGGTCGCGGAAGCCGTGTTCGCGGCGGCGGTGGCCGACTTCCAGGCGGGCCGGGACGCGATCGGCGACGTGCGGGACGACGTCACGTTCGAGGACTGTCCGGCCCCGCGGCGGCTGGCGCCGTTCGCGGTCGCGATGGCCGCCACCGCCCACCGCGACGGCACGGAAGTCGGCTCGGGCCGGCTCGTGCTGCTGTACGACCCCGACGGCCAGGAGGGCTGGACCGGGGTGTTCCGCCTGGTGGCGCAGGTGCACGCGGACGTGGAGCCGGAGATGGCCGCCGACCCGCTGCTCGGCGAGGTTGGCTGGAGCTGGCTGACCGACGCGCTCGACTCCCACGCGCCTGGCTATTCCGCGCCAAGCGGCACCGTGACCCGGGTGATCACGGAGGGGTTCGGCGCCAAGGAGGACGAACCGGCGCTGACCGGGTTCGAGCTGCGCGCCTCGTGGTGCCCGGAGCAGGATGACCTCGGCGGCAGCGTAGCCGCCTGGTGCGACATGATCGTCTCCGCCGCGGGACTGCCGGCGCAGCCACCAGGGACCCGGGCGCTGCCGGCCAGGCGCTCCAGGCCGTCCAGGCCCGCCAAGCCCTCCAGGTCCCCCGGCGGGCGGCGGCGTCGGTGACGGCCGGCCGCGATCCTGGCCCTGGCAAGACAGACCGTGACCAAGCCGGGCCGCAGGCCGGCGACGGGGCGGCGCACGACCGCACCGGGTTGCCCGGCGGCGAACCGGCCGGCAGTGAGCCGGCCGGCACCGGGCGGGCGATCGTCGACCTGGTCGAGCCGGCGGACGGGCTGCCGCCCGTCACGAGCACGCCAGGGGAGCTGGCCGCGGCGATCGGGCGGCTGGCCGCCGGCGCCGGGCCGGTCGCGGTGGACGCGGAACGCGCCTCAGGCTACCGGTACGGGCAGAAGGCCTACCTGGTGCAGCTGCGCCGGGATGGCGCCGGGACGGTGCTCATCGATCCGATCGCCTGCCCGGACCTGAGCGGCCTCGACGCGGCGCTCGCCGGCGCCGAGACGGTGCTGCACGCGGCGTCGCAGGACCTGCCGTGCCTGGCCGAGGTCGGCTACCGGCCGCGGCAGCTGTTCGACACCGAGCTGGCCGGGCGGCTGCTCGGGTACCCGCGGGTGGCGCTCGGCACGATGCTCGAGGAAGTCCTCGGCTACCGGCTCGCCAAGGAGCACTCCGCCGCCGACTGGTCGCTGCGGCCGCTGTCGGAGGAGATGCTCAGGTACGCGGCCCTGGACGTGGAGGTGCTGATCGAGCTGCGGGACGCGCTCGCCGCCCAGCTCGCCGCCCAGGGCAAGGCGGAGTGGGCGCGGCAGGAGTTCGCCGCCGTGGCTTCGGCCACGCCGCCGCAGCCGCGGCCCGACCCGTGGCGCCGCACGTCCGGCATCCACAAGGTGCGCAGCAGGCGCGGGCTCGCGGTGGTCCGCGAACTATGGGAGGTCAGGGACGCGATCGCCAGGGAAGCGGACCTCTCGCCCCGGCGGATACTGTCCGACCAGGCCATCGTGGAGGCCGCCAGGCAGCTGCCTGCCAGCCGGCCGCAGCTTGACAAGATCAGCGGGTTCGTTGCGCGCAACGCGCGGCGGCACGGCGCGCAGTGGCTTGCGGCGGTGCGGCGCGCCCGCGAGCTCCCCGACGGCGAGCTGCCCGAGGTCACGGGGCCCGCGGCGGTCGCGGGACCGCCGCCTGCGCACCGCTGGTCAGAAC
>JASHPP010000434.1 GCA_030038035.1 Trebonia sp. | reverse complement strand
GTCGTGCTCGACGCGGCCCTTGGCGAACCTGGTTCGCTGGCCTGGGCCGGGGTCATGCCGCTCGTGGCACCGCGCGCTCGCGTGCTCGCCTACGACCGGGCCGGCATCGGCGCCAGTGACCCGGCCTCGCCGCTGACTTTGGCTGCTCAGGTGGCCGACCTGGCCGCGGTGGCCGGGGCTACCGGGGGGCGCTGCGTTCTCGTCGGCCACAGCTGGGGCGCGCTGCTCGCGCAGCTGGCGGCACTCACGTATCCGGAGCTTGTCGCCGGGCTGGTGCTTGTCGACCCGGCTGAGGAGGATTTCCTGGCGGCGCTGCCGCCAGCCCGGCACCAGCAGGAGATTGCCAACGGGCAGGTCATCATCGATCAGTACGCGAACGGGACGCTTCCCGGGACGGTCAGGGAGACGTTCCGGTCGTTCGCGCGGCACCTGACCGCTGACGAGCAGCTGCAGGCACTCATACTCGACGCCTACGTCTCCTGCTACGCGAAGCAGTCGCAGGCCCGCATGGTCGGCGACGAATGGCGGCTGGTCGTCGACTCCCTGCCGGTCATCCGGCGCAGCCGCGCGGAGGCGAGCCTGCCTGACGTTCCCGTCGTGGTCTTCAGCGCGACCACGGGACATCCCAGGCAGGAGCGGGAGATGTGGACCGGCTTTCATGCCAGGCTGGCCGCTTCCGTTCCGCGGGGGACGCACGTCGTGCTCGCCGACACCAGTCATGCCACGAATCAGGAGCGCCCCGCGGAGATCGCGGCGGCCATCAACCGCATCGTCGAGGATCTCGATCCTGCACAATAGGCGTGCGGGGGAGGCTGGGGGCGAGGTGCTTGTACCGGGCGATTTACGCCGCCGTGCTGCGGCACCTGCCGCCAGAGGCGGCGCACGCCGTGGGGTTCTGGCTGATCAGGGCGGCGGCTTACGTGCCGGGCGGGGCCTGGCTGCTGCGGCGGTTCCTCGCGCCGCGGGATCCGGTGCTGCGGGTGCACGCGCTCGGCCTGGACTTTCCCGGGCCGCTGGGCCTCGCGGCCGGGTTCGACAAGGACGGGCGCGGCGTCGCGGGGCTGGCGGCGCTGGGATTCGGGTTCGTCGAGGTGGGCACGGTGACCGCGCGGCCGCAGCCCGGCAACGCCAAGCCGCGGATGTTCCGGTTTCCGGCCGAGCGCGCGCTGGTCAACCGGATGGGCTTCAACAACGCCGGCGCGGCGGCGCTGGCGGCGCGGCTGCGGGCGGAACGGCTGCGGGCGCAGCGCGACCGGCGCGGGCCCCATGGCCGCTGGCCGGTCGTCGGCGTGAACATCGGCAAGACCAAGGCGGTGCCTGAGGCGTCGGCGGTGGCCGACTACGTGACCAGCGCCCGCCTGGTCGCCGACGTCGCCGACTACGTGGTCGTCAACGTCAGCTCGCCGAACACGCCGGGCCTGCGCGACCTGCAGGCCATCGATAAGCTGCGGCCGCTGCTTCGCGCGGTCCGGGCGGCGCTCGACGAGGCCTCGCCGCGGCGACGGGTGCCGCTGCTGGTGAAGATCGCCCCAGACCTCGCCGACCCCGATATCGACGCGGTCGCGGACCTCGCGCTCGAGCTCGGCCTCGACGGGATCATCGCGACCAACACCACGATCTCGCGGGAGGGATTGCGCGACAGCGCCGCGGTGGCTGCCGCCGGGCCCGGCGGCATGTCCGGCGCGCCGCTGCAAGCCCGTGCGCTTGCCGTGCTGCGCCGGCTGCATGCCCGGGTGGGCGACCGCCTCGTGCTCATCGCGGCCGGCGGCATCGAGACCGCCGACGACGCCCGGGAGCGCCTCGCCTCCGGCGCCACCCTGGTACAGGCGTACACCGCGTTCATCTACGCCGGCCCGCTGTGGCCGCACCGGGTGCAGGCCGGCCTGGCACGTCGCGCCCGCTCCTCGAGCGAATCTGGAACACGCGGGATACAAACCCACCAATAGGGGTGGGTTTGTATCCCGCATCTGTCTAGATGTGATACCCCTCGCTGGTCGCCGCCTGGTACGGGTTGGCGGCGGCCGTCACCCGGCCGACGGCGATCAGCGCCGCCGTCTTCCAGTACTCGTCGGTGATCGACCGGGCGATGCGCTCGCCGCGACCGGGGTCGGCGGCCGCCACCGCCTGTGCGATGTCGTATAGCGCCCGCGCCTTCCGGATCTCGTCGGTGATGGACCGGGCGATGCGCTCGGCGCGATCGGGGTCGGCGGCCGCCACGGCTGTGGCGAGGCAGCCGAACGCCCACGCCTTCTCGTCCTCGCCGGTGACCGACTCGACCACGCGCTCGGCATCGGCGAGCAACCGGGCTGCGCGGCCGGGGTCGGTAGCCGCCACCGCCGTGGCGACGCCGCTCAGCGTCCACGCCTTCCTGGACTCGTCGGTGATCGACCGGGCGATGCACTCGGCGCGGTCAGGGTCGGCGGCCGCCACCGTCTCGGCGAGCTCGGTCAGGGCCAGTCCCTGCGAGTACTCGCGGGTGATCGACCGGGCGAGGCGTTCGGCGTCGGTGAACAGCCGGGCCGCGGCGTCCGGGACTCCCCGGACAGGTTCCGAGCCGTTCTCTGCCGCCATCGCTCGCCGCTCCATTCCCCGCCGTCTGCCACGGCCGGCTCCTCCGGCCCGCGTTCCACACCATTACCACGAACCGGGACAGAAGCGAAGAAGCTGCTCGCGACTGTGCACGTCCTCAGCCGGGGTGGTGGGCCAGTCCCGTGCGCCCTGGGAGCCCCTCAAGTGTGACTTTGGGCGCTGGCCGGCACCGTGATCCGACCACAAGCAGGGGGGAGGAAGTGTGTCCGCGGGGACAACGGGGGGGTTCGGCGGGCAAGCGGCCTTGCCTACGGCCTGCCGATACATCAGGCTCAGTAGTGTGTCAGAGCAGACTATTCCCCGACCGCACGTCCCTGCCCCCGAGCCGGACCTGACGCCGGAGATCATCGTCGCCCGGGCAAAGGCGCTGATCCCGGCGGTTCGCGAGCAGGCGGATGAGGCGGAGCGGCTCGGCAAGCACACGCCCGAGCTCGATAAGAAGTTCACCGAGGCCGGCTTTTACCGCATACTGCAGCCCAGGCGGTTCGGCGGCTACGCCTTCGATATGCATACGTTCTGGCGGGTCATCATGGCGATCGCCGAGGGTGACGCGGGCACCGCCTGGGGGCTGTGCCTCGGCGCGCACCACGCGCAGGGCCTGGGGGCCTGGTTCCCCGAGGAGGGCCAGGTCGAGCTCTTCGGCCCCACCGGCGACTTCAAGTGCCCGCACCGGGCGGCCCCGATGGGCACCTCGACGCCCGTGGACGGCGGGTACATCGTCAAGGGGCAGTGGGACTACTGTTCCGGCGTCGGCCACGCCACGCACTTCATGTGCAACACGCTCGTCCCCGGCCGCGAGGCCGAAGGGCTGCTCACGATCTGCACGCCGATCGAGAACGTCACCGTCCTGCAGGACTGGGGCAACGGCAACATCATCGGGATGAACTCCAGCGGGTCCAACAGCGTGCGGGTGGACAACGTGTTCGTCCCCGAGCACTGCACCTGCTCAGGGGACTGGACGCACAACACCGACAAGGCCGCGCCGGGCATGTACCTGCACGAGAACCCGGTGTTCTGCGGCCGGATCTACGCGATGTACCACATCGGCCTGGTCATCCCCGTGATCGGCGCGGCCAAGGGCGCGCTGTATGAGTACGAGAACATCCTGCTGACCAAGAAGACGTACTTCGCGCCGCAGGTCCCCCGGTACACGGTCGAGGAATACCAGCGCCACTACGGGCAGGCGCGGGCGGACATCGACAGCGCCGAGGCGATCATCATGCAGATCGGCCTGCGGTACAACGAGCTGGCCGAGCGCTGGTATCGCACCGGAGAGCCGTTCACCCGCGAGGACGACGCGCAGATGTACTCGATGGTCCAGGTCGCCGCGCGGCTGGCCAGCCAGGCCACGACCGAGCTGTTCGCCGCGGCCTCGTCCTCGGCGGCCAAGCGCGGCGCCGCGATGCAGCGGCACTACCGGGACATGTCCATGTACCTCGGGCACATCTCCGCCAGGCACGACATCGTCTCCACCGAGGTGGCGCGCATGCACTTCGGGCTCAAGGACGGCCTGTTCTAGTCTTCTAGGGAGAAAGACTCCATGGCACGACGCGTTACCCCCCCGTTCCGCGCCGATCACGTCGGGAGCCTGCTGCGGCCTGCCGGGCTGCACGCGGCGCGCGCCGACTTCGCGGCGGGCAAGATCACCGCCGGCGACCTGCGGGCCGCCGAGGACGCCGCGATCACGGATGCGGTCAAGCTCCAGGAGGGGGCGGGCCTGCAGTCCGCCACGGACGGGGAGTTCCGCCGCGAGCAGTGGCACTCGGACTTCGTCTACAGCCTCGGCGGCGTCGAGCGGGGCGCGCTCTCCCCGGTGGCGATCCCCGTGTACCGCAAGGACGGGCAGCTGTCGTGGCAGCCGCACGCCACCGCGATCACCGGGAAGGTGCACCTGGCCGAGCCGGTGTTCGGCGAGCACTTCCGGTTCCTCGCGCGGACGGTCACGACGGCGACCCCGAAGCTCACCATCCCCTCCCCCAGCATGGTCCACTTCCGGGCCGACCTGTCCGCAAGCCCGTACACCGACGACGACGAGTTCCGCGCGGACGTCGCCGCGACCTACGCCGCCGAGGTCGGCGAGCTGTATGCGCTCGGCTGCCGCTACCTGCAGCTCGACGACACGCTCTTCGCGTTCCTCAACGACCCGGCGTGGCGGGCGAACGCGGCGGCCTCCGGCAGCGTCGACCCCGACCGCCAGCACGAGACCAACGTGCGCGTGATCAACGACGTGCTCGCGGGCAAGCCCGCCGACATGGCGATCACCGTGCACATGTGCCGCGGCAACTACCAGTCCGCGTGGTTCTCCTCAGGCGGCTACGACTTCGTGGCCGAGGCCGTCTTCGGCGGGCTGAACGTCGACGGGCTCTTCCTTGAGTACGACGACGAGCGGTCAGGGACGTTCGAGCCGCTGCGGTTCGTGCGCGATGACCAGGTCGTCGTGCTCGGGCTGGTCACCACCAAGACCCCGGAGCTCGAGCCGAAGGACGCGCTCAAGCGCCGCGTCGAGGAGGCCGCCAAGTACGTGGACATCGACCGGCTCTGCCTGTCGCCGCAGTGCGGCTTCGCCTCCACGGTGGAGGGCAACGCGCTCACGATCGAGCAGGAGCGGGCCAAGCTCGAGCTCGTGGTACAGGCCGCCGAAGAGATCTGGGGCTAGGAGCGCCGATGGAACCCCTGGTGATCGCCGAGCAAGGGCACTTCTTCACCGGGCTGCGGGAACACGGCGGACCGGCCGGCACGAGCGTGTACGGGACGCATGTGCAGTATCAGGCGCCACCGTCCGTTCGGGACAATCTGATCCTCGTGCATGGGGGCGGCGGTCAGGCGCTCGACATGCTCACCACCCCGGACGGGCGGCCCGGGTGGTCGACCATCTTCCTGCGCGACGGGTTCGCGGTGTACACCGTGGACCGGCCGGGGCTCGGGCGCTCGCCGTTCCA
>JASHPP010000433.1 GCA_030038035.1 Trebonia sp. | reverse complement strand
TTCGGGGCGAGGTCTTCGAACAGCCGGTACACGTCCACGTCCACGCCCGCCTCGACGGCGATGGCCTGCAGGTGCTTGAGGCAGTTGACGGATCCGCTGACCGCCAGGATAGCGGTGACGGCATTGCAGAAAGCCCGGTCAGTTAGGAGTGAGCGGGGGCGGACATCCTCGGCGACCAGCTCGACGATGCGGCGGCCAGCCCGTGCGACCGCGTCCCACATCTTTCCCCCGCGGGCGAGCACGGGCGTCGTGCCTGGCAGCGCCATGCCGAGCGCCTCGGCCGCCAGGTGCATGGAGTTCGCGGTGCCCATGCCGGCGCAGACGCCTGGCCCGGTGACCGCGCAGCTGCTCATCTCGCCGAGCTCCTCGGTGGTCATCCGGCCGGCGGCCACGTGGCCGGCGAACCGGAAGATGTCCTCGAAGTCGACGGACTCGCCCTTGTACACGCCCGACGGCTGGTAGCCGCAGGCGACGATGATCGTCGGGATGTTCAGCCGCCCGGCCGCCATGAGCTGGCCCGGCGTGGTCTTGTCGCAGGACGCCAGGCACACCATGCCGTCGAGCAGCGCGCCCTCGACGGCGACCTCGATGTCGCTGGCGATCAGGTCGCGGCTGGGCAGGATGTACTGGCCCGCGGCCCCTGCGCTGGTGATCGCGTCGCTTGGGGCGGCGGTGCGGACCTCGAACGCGACGCCGCCCGCCTGCGTGATGGCTGCCTTAAGGGGCGCGACGATCTCGTCGAGGTGGCTGAAGCAGCTGGCCAGGCTCGAGGAGGAGTTGACGATCGCGATCTTGGGCTTTTCCAGGTCGGCGTCGGTGAGCCCGAGCGCGGTCCACTGCGCGCGGCGCATCGCCCACGGCGTGGTCCCCGGCGTGAAGTTAGAACGCAGCTTGCGTTCCGGCACACTACTGAGCTTGCGACGGTCGGCTGCCTGCGGCAAGAGGGGAGGACCGGCGCGGTTCCGCTGTTGTCCCAGCGAACACCGCCGCCGCAGTGCCGTTGTGACCTCACCACGGACGCGGGTGACGTTTCGCAGCGCGTGACCGGACCGGACGCGGCCGACCGTGGGACACCTCGACGCCCAGCGTCCCTGAGAGTCCGATCCGATCCTTCTAAGCGTTTTATGAAAATTCCCACGCTGTGCAGGCACTATTGTAGCCTCCACGCATTACCGCGTACTTAACCAGGTCTTAGCGGATACAGGGACTAGCAGACACAGGACCAGCATGGTGTGGAGACCAGACGAGAAGAGCCAATCCGGAGAGGAGCCCGGAGTACACAGAACCTGGACTCGCAGGCAGTTGCTTGTCGGCGGAGGCGGCGCAGTGGTCGGGCTTGCGGCGGCCGGCGCCATTGGCGCTTCGTGGCCCCGATCCTCGGACCCGGCCGCCACGGCCGGTGCCTCCGCCACGGCCGGCGCCTCCGCCGCGTCCGGCGCGACAACGGGCACGGGGCAGGCGGCGACCGCTGGGGCGTACACGTTTGTGTCAAGGAGCGACCTGCGCCCGCCCATACTCTCCGTTGACGTGCTCGGCAGCCCGCCCGGCCTGCCGGGGTACATCTTCCTGGGGAACAAGGGGTATAAGGGCCCGGCGATCGGCCAGGCGGGCCTGCTGATCGCCCGGCGGGACGGGGACATCACCTGGTTCAGCCCCGTCACCCGCACGGTCATCGACTTCAATGTGCAGACCTACAAGGGCAAGCAGGTGCTCACCTGGTGGCACGGGGAGACGGGCCCGGTCTACGCCAAGGGCAACTGCTACATCGCCGACTCCTCGTACACCGTGATCGCCACCGTCAAGGCCGGGAACGGCCTGATGGCGGACATGCACGAGTTCAACCTCACCCCGCAGGGGACCGCGCTCGTCGACTGCTACCAGCAGCGGAACAACGTGGACCTGTCCGCGGTCGGCGGCAAGGTCAACGGCGCGGCCTTTTCCGGCGTGGTCCAGGAGATCGACATCGCGACCGGCGAGGTGGTCTTCGAGTGGATCAGCCTCGACCATGTGCCGGTTACGGAGTCGCAGGCCACGCTCTCCGGTACCGGAACCGCGGCTCGTCCCTACGACTACTTTCACATCAACTCGATCGGCCTGGCGCCGGACGGTGACCTGCTCGTCTCGTCCCGCAACACGTGTACCGTCTACAAGGTCGGTCGTCGCGACGGCCTGGTCAAGTGGCGGCTCGGCGGGAAGAAGTCCGACTTCACCCTGGGTCCCGGCGTGATGTTCCACTGGCAGCATCACGTCCGCGCGCACGGCACGGACCTGCTGACGCTCTTCGACAACGGGTCATCGCCGGCCGAGGAGCCGCAGTCCCGCGGCCTGTTGCTGCAACTGGACACCGACAAGATGCACGCGACGCTCGTGCGCGCGTACACCAACCCGGCCCGTCTGCTCGCCGACAACCAGGGCAGCATGCAGCTGCTGCCCGGCAACCGGGCATTCGTCGGCTGGGGCTCGGAGCCGTACTTCTCCGAGTTCGACTCGAACGGCTCGCTGGTGCTGAACGGGCAGTTTCCGATGGGCGACCAGTCGTACCGCGCGTTCACCTACGACTGGGTCGGCCAGCCCAAGGACCGGCCGGCGGTCGCCGTCTTGTCCAACGAGGCCCGTGGCGCGGCGGTGTACGTGAGCTGGAACGGCGCGACCGAGGTGGCGACCTGGCAGGTGCTCGCCGGCAAGCGCGAGTCGTCGCTCTCCGTGGTCGCGACCCAGCCGCGCTCAGGCTTCGAGACCGTGATCGCCGCGGACGGCACGGGACCATACTTTGCGGTGACCGCACACGACACGACCGGCAAGCTGATCGGCCAGTCGGCGACCGTGAAGAAAGATGGCCTGACCGCTGCCTGACCGCGCGATGCCCCCGGCGTCGCTGATCGCCTTGTTGAGCGGTGCCGCGATCTGGTCCAGGTGGCTGGAGCAGCAGGCCGGCTGCGAGCAGGAGCTGACGATCGCGATCTTGGGTTTCTCCGGGTCGGCGTCGGTGAGCCGAGCGCGGTCCACTGCGCGCGGCGCATCGCCTACGGCGTGGTCCCCGACGTGAAGTTGGAGCGCAGTTTCATCTACAGCACCTGGCTCATCAACAGCATTCGCCTCACCTGCACCATCCATCCCATCTAGAGCACCTGCACTACCCATCCCATCTACAGCACCTGCTCTGGTTTGCGGCGGCCGAGGAAGACGCCCTGGCTCTCCAGCCGCCCCTGCAGCCGCGTGACGTCGACGTCGCCGCCGGGGATGCTCGCATCCAGGGCCATGCCCGCGGCGGTGCCGGCGGCCTCGCCCATCGCGAAGCACGGCCCTGTCACCCGGGCGGCGGACTGGGCGCCGTGCGTCATCGACGCGCACCGGCCGATGACGTAGAGGTTCTCCGTGCGCGGCGGCACGATGATGCGGAACGGCAGCTGGTTGAACCCGCGCGGGTGCTTCTGCCAGCGGAACTCGACAGTGCCGGCCACGTGCGACTCCACCGGCCAGCCGTTGACGCCGATCGTGTCGTAGAAGTCGACGCAGCGCAGCACCTCATCCTCGGTGAGCTGGTGGCGGCCGATGATCCTGCGCGTCTCGCGGATCCCGATCTGCGGCGCGATGTCCACGATGTAGGAGTCCTCGAAGCCGGGCGTGCGGTCCCTGATGAACGTGAACGCGTCCAGGGCCTGCTGGCGGCCGGTCAGCTCGCCCCTGGTGAGCTCGTCGACGTTCGTGCCGTCGATCGCGCCGCCGTCCTGCGTGCGCAGCTGGGTCAGGTTGGCCCGCCACTCCAGCGGGTTGCGCTGCGGGCGGACGATCGGCTTCTTGCGCGGGAACGTGTGGGTGCCCGCCTTCTCGGCCTGGTCCATCAGCCGCTCGACGGTGCGCCACGGCGCCGGGCCCGCCTTCGCCACGTCCACGCCGTTGATGCGGAACATCAGCGACGGGTACATCATCCCGTCGATCGGCGGGGACTTCTCGTACGGCACCCCCGCCCAGGCGGCGAGGTCGCCGTCGCCTGAGGCGTCGATGAAGAACCGGCCGCGGACGGCGTGCCTGCCGGACTTGGACTCGATAAGCACCGCGCCGATCGTCTGCGGGTCCGTCATGACCGCGCCGACGGCCATCGCGTGGAACAGGATGCGCGCCCCGGATCCGGTCACCAGCTCGTCGGCGGCGATCTTGTAGGCGGAGATGTCGAACGCCTGCGCCGCGATGCCGTCGGCGATGGTCAGGTGCGGGGCGTTCAGCCCGTCCAGTTTCGCCAGCCGGTCGAGCAGCTCGTCCGCCTGGCCGCGGATCACCCGGACGTCGGCTCCGTAGGTCCGCGCGTGCAGGCCGCAGAACGTGGAAAGCCCGCCGGCCGTGCCGGCCCCGCCCAGGAACCCGTACCGCTCGATCAGCAGCGTGGACTGGCCGGCCCGCGCGGCCGCCGTGGCGGCCATGATCCCGGCCGGCCCGCCGCCGACCACGACGACGTCGAACTCGCCGTATACCGGCGTGCGGCGGCTTGGCTCGGCGATGGTGCTCGTCGGGCTCACTCGTTCACCTCTTTTCCCGTTCGCCTATACACCAAGGCTCACTCGTTCACCTTTGTCATCGCGGGCGGGCGGTCGAAGGGTCCGAACGTCTCCACGACCGACGACACGCCGGCGTTCGGCGCGCCGGCCACCACGATCTGGACCGCTTCGATCGAGTTGAGCAGCTGCACGGGCGTGTCGAGGTCGTCCGGCGGGGTCTGCGGGATCGCGTCCGGGTGGTCGGCGGGAAGCCGCCAGCCGGTGCCCGCGGCGATGGCCTCCTTGCCGGTGGCGGCGAGGTCCCGGTAGGTACGGAAGCCGTGCCCGGCGATGGCCTGGCGCAGGTCCTGCTTGGTCCAGCCGGCCTTGTCGAGCAGCCGGGCGTGTTCGGGGTTCAGCACCACGTAGCCGCTGGCCCGCGCCCGGACCAGCGCGCCAGTGCGGCAGAACGAGTCGGCGAAGTCCGCCGCGAGCTGGTCGGGGTCCGTGGTGTGCCTGGCCTCGATGTGCAGCACCGAACGGATGACCGTCGCGGAGACCGCGCTGTCGTCCGGGCCGATGCCGTTGTCGGCGGCCAGGCTCGGCCA
>JASHPP010000432.1 GCA_030038035.1 Trebonia sp. | reverse complement strand
GCGATCACCGCCACGAGGAAGACGAGCACGTCGCTGGTCAGGTTGGCGCCCGACCGGAAGTGGGCCAGCGCGACCGTGACAAGCGGCGCGAGCACCGCCGCGAGCACATACCCGGCGATCTGCCGGCGCGGCGTGATTCCGCCCCGGTACCGGGGGAGCAGCCCCCACCGGCTGCCCACGTGCGCGTGCGTGACGATGTGCACGTCGATCGGTCCTGAGTCGCGGATGGTGCGCGACCCGATGCCCGGTCCCGTGAGCAGGGCGAGCAGCCAGGGCCGGCGGCTGGCGCCGAGCACGAGCTGCGTCGCGTTTTCCGCCTTGGCGAAGGTGAGCAGCGCCTCGGCGATGTCATCGCCGACGACCTGGTGGTAGCTGCCGCCGAGGGACTCGACCAGCTGGCGCTGCCTGGCGAGGTTGGCCGGGTTCGCGCCGGTGAGCCCGTCGGACTTGGTGACGTGCACCGCGAGCAGGTCGCCGCCCGAGGACCTGGCGGCGATCCGCGCCGCGCGCCTGATCAGCGTGTCGCCCTCCGGCCCGCCGGTCAGCGCGACGACCACCCGCTCCCTGGCCTCCCAGGTGGCGTGGATGTCGTGTTCTGCGCGGTATTTCTGCAGGCCCTCGTCGACCTTGTCGGCCAGCCACAGCAGCGCGAGCTCGCGAAGCGCGGTCAGGTTGCCGGTCCTGAAGTAGTTGGTCAGCGCCGCGTCGATCTTCTCCGGCGGGTAGATGTTGCCGTGCGCCATCCGGCGGCGCAGCGCCTCGGCGGTCATGTCGACGAGCTCAACCTGGTCGGCGGCGCGCACGACCGCGTCAGGCACGGTCTCCCGCTGCGGCACTCCGGTGATCTGCTCGACGACGTCGTTGAGCGACTCCAGGTGCTGGATGTTCACCGCCGAGATCACGTCGATGCCCGCGTCGAGCAGTTCCTCCACGTCCTGCCACCGCTTGGCGTTGCGCGAGCCGGGCACGTTCGTGTGCGCGAGCTCGTCCACGAGCGCGATCTGCGGCTCGCGGGCGAGCACCGCGTCGATGTCCATCTCCTCGAACGTGGCGCCGCGGTAGGTCAGCCGCGCCCGGGCAATGACCTCAAGGCCGTCGAGGAGCGCCGCGGTGTGCTGGCGCCCGTGCGGCTCCGCGAACGCGATGACGACGTCACCGTCGCGCTCGGCGCGACGGTGACCCTCGCTGAGCATGGCGTAGGTCTTCCCGACTCCCGCGGCAGCCCCGAGGTAGATGCGAAGCTGTCCCCGCGGCACCGCGCGGCCTGCCAAATGCCCAGCCATGCACTCTATAGTGCCGCAAAAACCGCTGGTCACTAGCGGGGCCTAACGCTTTCCATGCTCCCGGGGAGCCGCCGGGCTAGCGCCGCGGCGAGAAGTACGCGCTCGACCGGCGCTGCCACAGCAACACGACAGTGACCAGGCCGATCAGCCAGATCACGGCGCTTATCCCCTTGGTGGCGCCGAGCCCGCGGGTGCCCAGCGTGACCAGCAGGCCGAAGGTGTCCAGGCCGAACAGCACCGTGCCGGCGATCCTCGCCCAGGGGCGGGCCTGCTTGCTGGCGTAGGCGAGCCAGAGCCACAGCGCGATGACGGCACCCCCGGCGATCAGCACGTCGAGGCTGGCGATCCCCGCGAGCGACTGGACGGCCCGCGCCGACAGCAGCCGATGATTGGCCTGGAACGCCTTCTTGATGTCCCCGATGACCGCCAGGTTCACGAACGTCCAGAGCAGGCTGAACCCCGCGCCCGCGTACATGAGCCAGGCCGCGGCGTACACGGGCGTGGGCGGTCGCGGCGGCAGCGGCGCGGGCGCGTACCTGGACAGCGCGTCGGTCGCGGCGGGCGGCGGCCACGAAGCATGCGAGGTGGGCGGCCAGGACGCCGGCTGGTCCGGCCGGGCGGCGGCGCCGAACGGCGGGGCGGCCACGCTCGCGGTCGCCGCCGACAGGTAGCCGTCCCGCACCATCCCGCCCTGCCAGGCGCCTGGCTGGGCGGCGCGGATGACCTCGGCCACCTGGGCGGGCCAGAACGAGGTCGGCGTGGCGGCGATGGCCGGCCCGGCCCGCGCGATCATGGCGCCCAGGGCAGTCAGCCCCGGCCGTTCGGCATGATTCTTGGCGAGGCAAGCGGAGATCACGTCCCGCAGCGGCGCGGGGACCCCGGCCAGGTCCGGCTGCCCGGTGACCACCCGGTAGAGCACCGACGCGGCGCTCCCGCCCCCGAAGGGCGCGTTGCCCGTCGCCGCGTAGGCGAGCACGCAGCCGAGCGAGAACACGTCGCTGGCCGGTCCGGCCTGCCCGCCCTCGGCCTGTTCCGGTGACATGTAGCCGGGCGTGCCCACCACGATCCCCGCGGCGGTGACGGACGTGCCGTCGAACGCACGGGAGATGCCGAAGTCGATCACGTGCGGCCCGTCGGCCGCAAGCAGCACGTTGGCGGGCTTGAGGTCGCGGTGGACCAGGCCGCACGCGTGCACCGCCCCGAGCGCTTCGGCCAGCCCGGCGGCCAGCCGCCACACGGCCGCCCCGGGCAGCGGGCCGTGGCTGACGATCACGTCGGCGAGCGATGGTCCAGGCACGTACGCCGTGGCCAGCCAGGGCGGGTCGTCGTCGAGGCCGGCGGCGACGACCGGCGCGGTGTACATGCCGCTGACCGCGCGCGCGGCGGCCACCTCGCGGGCGAACCGGTGCCGGAACTCCCCGTCCCGCGCGAGCTCAGGGTGGATGACCTTCACGGCCACCGCGCGCCCGGCACGGGAGAAGCCGAGGTACACCCGGCCCATCCCGCCGGCGCCCAGCCGGGCGCGAAGCTGGTACTCCCCCACTGCCTGGGGGTCGTTCGCCGCAAGCGGTTCCATCCCTGCTCCCAAGACGCCAGCCAGACCGCACGCAGACATTACCCGCATCGGCCCGGGCACGTCGGCACATGGGTCAAACGCGCCCGCGTACGGGCCAGGCGGGCGCGTCAGGGCTGGTACCGGTAGCCCATGCCGGGCTCGGTGAGCAGCTGGCGCGGCCGGGACGGGTCTTCCTCGAGCTTGCGCCGCAGCCGCGCCACGTGGAACCTCAGGTAGTTCGTGCGGTTCTGGAAGTCCGGTCCCCAGACGCCGGTCAGCAGCTGAGCCGAGCCGACCAGCTGGCCGGGGCGGCGCAGCAGGACCTCAAGGATCCGCCACTCGGTGGGGGTGAGCCGCGGCTCTTCGGCCTGCGCCCCGTCCGGTCGCCACACCGCGTGCGCGGACAGGTCGATCGTCCACCTGCCGATCGTGGCCACAAGCGGGACCTGCGGACCTGGCTCGTCACGGCGCAGCGCGGCGCGGAGCCTGGCCAGCAGCTCCGCCATCGCGAACGGCTTCGTCACGTAGTCGTCGGCGCCGGCGTCCAGCGCGCCGATCTTGTCGCCGGGGCTGGTCCGGCCCGACAGCACGATGATCGGCGCGCGCGACCAGCCGCGGAACGCGGCGATCACGTCGGTCCCTTCCATGTCGGGCAGGCCCAGGTCGAGGATCATCGCGTCCGGCGGGCTGGTGGCGGCGGCGGCCAGCGCCTCCCTGCCGCTGGCGGCGGTCAGCACCTCGTATTTCCTCGCGCGCAGGTTGATCTGCAGCGCCCGGCGCAGCTGCCGCTGGTCCTCGACGACGAGGACAAGCGGCACCGGGCGTCCGGTCGGCCGGGAGAAATCCGGCTGACCGGACGCCGTGACCGACATCGCCGGCCTGCCTCAGGCCCCGGCCTCGGCATACTTGGCCTGGCCGGGCAGCTCGTCGAGGGCGATGTTCAGCAGCAGCACGTCCACCCGGGGCTCACCGAGGATCCCGAGCGTCCTGCCCTGGGTGTACTTGTTGACCAGCGCCTGGACCTCGGACACCGGCAGGTGCCGCGCCGCGGCGACCCGGGCGACCTGGATCTCGGCGTTCGCCGGGGAGATGTCCGGGTCGAGGCCTGAGCCCGAGGACGTCACCGCGTCCGGCGGGATCTCCGAGACCGGCACGTGGTCGAACTTGGAGATCTGCTCTTGCAGCTGCCTGATCTGGTTCACGAGCACCTGGTTGGTCGGCCCGAGGTTGCTCGCGCCCGAGTACAGCGGGTCGCAGCCGTAGTCGTTGCTCGCGCCGCTTGTGGCGGCCGACGGGCGGGGCTGGAAGTACTGCGGCAGCGGGTCGCCCGTGGCGTTCACGAACTCCTGGCAGAGCAGGCTGGAGCCGACGGTCCGCCCGTCGTAGCTGACCAGCGAGCCGTTCGCCTGGCTGTGGAACGCCAGCTGGGCGATGCCCCACATCGCCAGCGGGTAGATGATCCCGGTGATGGCGGTGAACGCCAGCAGGGCGCGCAGCGCCGCGAGGTGCTGCCTGACGAAGACGGGAAGGCGATTCACTGACGGTCACCTGAATCCGGGGATGTTCATGACGATGAGGTCGATGCACTTGATCCCGATGAACGGGATGATCAGCCCGCCGACGCCGTAGATCCACAGGTTCCTGCGGAGCAGCGCCGACGCCGACGCCGGCCGGTAGCGCACGCCGCGCAGCGCCAGCGGGATCAGCGCGATGATGATCAGCGCGTTGAAGATGATCGCCGAGGTGATCGCCGACTGCGGGCTGTGCAGGTGCAGGATGTTCAGCTTGCTCAGGTCGGGGAAGGCCACCGAGAACATCGCGGGCAGCATCGCGAAGTACTTCGCGACGTCGTTGGTGATCGAGAAGGTGGTCAGCGCGCCCCGGGTGATGAGCAGCTGCTTGCCGATCTCGACGATCTCGATGAGCTTCGTCGGGTTGGAGTCCAGGTCCACCATGTTCCCGGCCTCTTTCGCGGCCGAGGTTCCCGTGTTCATGGCGACCCCGACGTCGGCCTGCGCGAGGGCGGGCGCGTCGTTGGTGCCGTCGCCGGTCATCGCGACGAGCTTGCCGCCCTCCTGCTCCTTCTTGATGAGCGCCATCTTGTCTTCAGGCGTGGCCTCGGCGAGGAAGTCGTCCACGCCGGACTCGTCCGCGATCGCCTTGGCGGTCAGCGGGTTGTCGCCGGTGATCATGACGGTCCTGATCCCCATCTTGCGCATCTCGGCGAACCGCTCGGCGATGCCCTCCTTGACGATGTCCTTGAGGTGGATCACGCCGAGCGCCCGCGCGCCGTGGGCGGGGCTGACCTCCGCCACCACGAGCGGCGTGCCGCCGGCCGCGGAGATGCCGTCGACGAGCGG
>JASHPP010000431.1 GCA_030038035.1 Trebonia sp. | reverse complement strand
ACGTCGCGCACCACCGTGCCGCCGTTCGCCGCGTCCGCCGCCTCCGGCTCGGGCGCCTCGGGCGCCTCGCCCGGGCCGGCCGCCCGTGCCCGCCGCAGTTGCCTTTCGGCGAGCAGCCGCAGGTAGGTTTCCGCTCGTTCGCTGTCCACGGTCTCCAGGGTCCTCCCGTCGCGGTGCCTTGCGCTACCAGCGAACCGGCAGGTCCGCCGTTACCTGCGTGGTGAGCCCGCTGACCTCGACGGTCAGCGTGCCGGTCGGGTGATCGAGCGGCGGCAGCAGGGCCAGCCGGAGCACTCCCTCAGGGCCGCTGATCGGGCTGGCGTCCTCGACCGTGCCGACGTGCCAGCCGCCCGCGTCGTCCCTGGCCCACCAGGAGAACGCGGTGTCCCGCACAGGCATGGGGTCCGGCGCGGGCCCGGGCGGGCGGCTGCGCGTGATGGGGCGGCGCAGCCCCTGGACGAGGACGTACAGGAAGGTCCCCGTGCTCCCGCTGCGCAGCCCGGCTATCGCGAACCGCGTGCCGTCGAGTTCGGGCAGCCCGGCGCCGATGGCCGCGGTTCCGGTGACCGGCGGCGGCCGCCTCCTGCGCCCGTAGCGCGCCACGACGTCCGTCCACCGCGCCGGAACCATGTCCCAGGTGGCCTCCGCCGGATCATGCGACGGCACCCCGAGCAGCTGGCAGAGCGCGGCCAGCTGCGCAGGCGCAGGACTGAGCGGGGACAGCGCGCCCGCCGCCTCGAGCGTGGCCACCGTCTCGCCCAGCGCCCGCCGGCTGGGGCCGGCGCGGCTCCCCAGCGGGAGCCCCGCGAGCATCGCCTCGGCGTGCCGGGCGAGCAGCCGCTCGCCTGGGCTCTCCGTCACCGGCTCGGGGACCATGCCGGGCGCCGCGGTGCCGGCAGGAGCATCGGGGATGTCCGCGCGGAGCAACGGCCCGTTCGGGCTGCTGATCGAAAGCCAGCGGGCAGCCTCAGGCGGCGCGGGGCGGAACAAGACCGTCCCCGTCCACGTGCTGCCAGCCCAGGTACCGTCGGTGAACCCGAGCCGGTAGCTGGTGCCCAGGTCGTCCGTCCCGGTCAGCGCGGCGAACGCCGGGATGCCGGACTCGGGCGGGCCGAGCAGGGGCGGGAAGAATAGGGTCGCCGGGGCGACGGCCCTGTCTGCGGTGAGGATCAGCGCCATCACGCGCGATCCGGGGGTGGCCGGGCCGGCCGGCAGGATCCGCCAGGGCCGCGGGTGTTCGCCGGACTGGCCGAGCGCCTGTCCAGGCCGGAACCCGGCCAGCCGGCTCAGCCGCAGCGCCGGACCGGAAAGCTGCCGCCTGCCGCGCACGCGAAACGCCAGCTGCAGGCCGGCCAGGATCTGCCCGGCCAGTTCGTCGGTGAGCACCCCCGCGTCGACCAAGGTCTCGGCGGCGCGCCACACGCCCTCGGCGCGGGCGTACACCGCCTCGCGCAGCGCGGTCTCGGCGAGCAGCCGGAGGTAGGTTTCCGCCCGTTCGCCGTACTCAGCCGTGTCGTGCCCGCCAGCGTGCTCACTGTGCACGCTCCTACGGTAAGGGCGGCGCCCGGCCCGGTGGACGGGGGAATTGCCCGGGCCAGGCGCCGCGGCGCCCGGGCGGCCGGGGAAACCGCCGGGCGCGGCCGGGCGGCTGGAGCGGGAACTCACCGCCTGGCGGCCTGCGGCGGGGCATCACACCCCGCACCTACTAAGATACTGCGTCCGCCGGCTGAATTCTGTGTTAAGAGTTACTGAACGTCACCTGAGAGTCCGCAGGTTATTCGCCGAAGCAGCTGGTCACCAGCGTTTCGCCCGACCGCGACTGCGCCGGGACGTGCGCGGTTGACCAGACCCGGACGATGTCGCGCATGGACAGCAGCCCCACGACGTCCTGGCCCTGCACCACGACAAGGTGCCGGAATCCCCCGCGCACCATCGCCGTCGCGGCGTCCTCGAGGGTCCAGTCGCCCGCCGCGAACACGACCTCCTGCGTGCAGTGCTGCGCGGCGAGCTCGGCGTCCGGGCTCTCCCCGGCCGCCACCGAGTTCAGGATGTCCCGTTCGGTGAGGATGCCCACGCCCGAGTGTTCGGGGTTCACGACCACGGCGGCGCCGACGCGCCTGTGTGCCATCATGCGGGCGGCCTCCCGTAGCGTATGGGCCGGGCCGATCGTGAGGACCCGCTGTGACATTCCTTCTGCCACCTTCATGGCGTATCACCCCCAGGGAGTGTTCCAGGTTCCCGGGCGCAAGCGCGGCGCGAGCCGCGTCTGTCGTCGCGACGGTGACGCATCGCCGCACTCCCCGCCGCAACCGGACGTTTCCCCAGGTAAAGCCGCGTGCGCTGAGCTTGTGAACTTGTGATATACCCGCTCAGGTCCGTGCAACGCGTCCGCCCCCCTGGCATGGGTCCCACCGGGCTTCGATGTCAGCGGGCGGCGGTCTCCGCCAGCTGGGCGAGGACCTCCTCGTGCAGCTGGCCGTTGGTGCAGACGACGCTGCCCCCGTCGGGGGTCGCCACCCCGGACAGGTCGGAGAAGCGACCGCCGGACTCCTGCACGATCACCTGGAGCGCCGCCAGGTCCCACAGCGAGACTTCCGGTTCCGCCGAGATGTCCACCGCGCCCTCGGCGACCAGCATGTGCGACCAGAAGTCGCCGAACGCGCGCGTCCGCCAGACAGACTGGGCGAGTGACAGGAACCCGCCGAGCCTGCCCTTCTCCGCCCAGCCGCCAATGCCCGAATAGGAGAACGAGGCGTCGCTTAGCTTGGTGACCCCGGACACCTGGCACCTGCTGGCCTTGGTCAGGCTACGGCCGGTCCACGCCCCGCCGCCCGCCGCCGCCCACCAGCGCCGGCCGAGCGCCGGAGCGGACACCACGCCGACCACGACCTCGTCGCCGTCGAGCAGCCCGATGAGCGTCGCCCAGACCGGGACGCCGCGGACGTAGTTCTTGGTCCCGTCGATCGGGTCGATGACCCAGCAGCGCGGTCCGCTGCCCGTCCGGCCCGACTCCTCGCCGAGCACCGCGTCCCGCGGGCGCGCCCTGCGCAGCACGTTGCGCAGCGACTCCTCGGTGGCGCGGTCGGCGTCGGAGACAGGCGTCAGATCCGGCTTCGTCTCCACGCGCAGGTCAAGCGCCCGGAACCGCCTCGTTGTAATGTCATCGGCGGCGTCAGCCAGCACGTGCGCGAAGCGCAGGTCGTCGTCGTAGCCTCCCACCCGCGAAACGGTACCGGCTAAGGCAGCGCGCTGGCCAGCATCGGGCGGGCAAGCGCTTCCCGGCCGGCGTGCCGGACGCACGTGCGGACATAATGGCATCGATGGACAGCTACCCCGGTGCCGTGTTCAGCGACCTTCCCGGCCAGTTGCGCCCGTTCGTCAGGGACGGCCGGATCACGGCGATCCCTGCCCGCCGCGCGCCCCGCCTGTTGCTGCTCGACCAGGTGGCGCAGGCCTTCGAGCCGGGCCGCCGCTACCGCGAGGCCGCGGTCAACGAGGTGCTGAAGGCCCTGTACGACGACCATGCCGCGCTGCGGCGCTACCTCGTGGACGAGGAACTGATGTCACGGACCCCCGACGGCACGTACTGGCGCTCCGGCGGCACGGTCACCTAGTCAGGTGATTCGCGGCTGCGCAGCAGGCGGCGCAGCGAGTCCAGGCGGGTCTGCGCGCCGTGCGCGCGCGCCCATTCGTCGAGCGCGCAGCCTTCGGACAGGTGATCGCAGCCGGGGGGGCAGTCGGCGGTCCCTTCGGCCAGGTCGCCGAAGGCCTCCACGACGCGCTTGACCGCGACGTGGCCCAAGCCGAAGCCGCGCACCCCCGGGGTGTCGATCAGCCACCCGTGCCCGTCCGCGGTCGCACCAGGGCCGGCCGCCGGGGAGGCACCGCGCCGGCCGCGGGCGGCCGGGAGGGCGGCAAGCGGCAGCGCGATCGCCGAGGACGAGGTGTGCCTGCCCCGCCCGGTTACCGGGTTGACCGTGCCCACCGCCCGGCCTGCGTCCGGCACGAGCTCGTTGACCAGCGTCGACTTGCCGACCCCCGACTGGCCGATCAGCACGCTCACCCGGCCGTCAAGCGCACGGCGCAGCCGGGACAGGGTCTGCGCGGGCAGCGGCTGGCGCGTGGTGAGCATCGGCAGGCCAAGGGGCCGGTAGAACGCCCGCACCCGGCGCGGCGAGGCCAGGTCCGATTTGGTCAGCACGAGCAGCGGGTCAAGGCCGGCGTCGTAGGCGGCGACCAGGCAGCGGTCAACGAACCGGAGCCGGGGCACCGGATCGGCGAGCGCGCAGACGATCACCATCTGGTCCGCGTTCGCCACGATGATCCGCTCCAGCGGATCGGTGTCGTCCGGGGAGCGCCGCAGGACGCTGGTGCGCTCGGCGACCCGCACGACGCGTGCCAGCGTGCCTGGCGCGCCCGAGGTGTCGCCGGCCAGCGCCACCCGGTCCCCGACCACGACCGAGTTGCGGCCGAGCTCGCGGGCCTTCATGGCGGTCACCATCCGGCTGCCGCCGTTCGGGTCGTCGATCAGGCAGCCGTACCTGCCGCGGTCGACGTTGACGACGAACCCCTCGATCGCGCTCTCGTGCGCCGGGCGGCGCCTGGTGCGCGGCCGGGACCCGCGGCCAGCGCGGACCGGGACGTCATCCTCGTCGAGGTCGGCGGAACGGCTCCTCAGGAGTCCCCCCCGACGAGTTCCGCCCACAGGGCCGTGAAGTCGGGGAAGGTCTTGCCGACCGTGGCCGCGTTCAGCACCTCGATGCCTGGCACGGCCAGGCCGAGAACGGCCGCCGCCATCACCATGCGGTGATCGTCGTAGCTGTCGAACGCGTGCCCGCCGGCGCGCAGCGGGCGTGGCCTGACTGTCAGGCCGTCCGGCTGTTCCGCGACGTCGCCGCCGAGCGCGTTGATCTCCTTGGCGATCGCGGCCAGCCGGTCGGTCTCCTGCGCCCGCGTGTGCCCCACGCCCGTGAGCACCGAAGGGCCGCTGGCCAGCGCGGCGAGCGCGGTCAGCGGCAGGCACAGCTCGGGGATGTCGCGCAGGTCCGCCGCGATGCCGCGGATCGTGCCGGTCCCGGTGACGGTCAGCCCGTCGGGGCCGAGCGAGCAGTCCGCGCCCATCCGGGTGAGCACGTCGCGGATCGCGTCCGCGGCCTGCAGGCTGTCGCGCGGCCAGTCCCGCACGGTGACGGACCCGCCGGTGACCAGCGCCGCCGCGAGGAACGGGCCCGCGTTGGACAGGTCGGGCTCGACGGTGAAGTCGCCCAGGTTGACCGGGCCGGAACGCACTCGCCAGGTGCTCGGCCGCGTCCCCGCGCCGACCTCCACTTCCGCGCCTGCCGCGCGCAGCATCCGGACGGTCATCTCGATGTGCGGCAGCGACGGCAGCGGCGGCCCCTCGTGGTGCACCTCGGCGCCAAGCACGAAGTGCGGTGCGGCCAGCAGCAGCCCGGACACCAGCTGGGATGAGCCGGACGCGTCGAGCGTGACATTGCCGCCGCGGACGGTGCCGGACCCGCGCACCGTGAACGGCAGCGCCGCCCGCCCGCCGTCGTCGATGTCGGCGCCGAGCGCGCGCAACGCGACGAGCAGCCCGCCCACCGGCCGTTCCCGCGCCCGCGGGTCGCCGTCGAACTCGGCCGACGCCGTGGTCAGCGCCGCTACCGCGGGAAGGAAGCGCAGCACAGTCCCGGCGTTCCCGACGTCGACCCGCACCGAGCCAGTGGCCTGGAGCCCGCCAGAGACGGCCAGGTCCGTTCCGGATTCCCTTATCGAGCACCCGAGGGCCTGCAGCGCCGCTACGGCGAGGCTGGTGTCGCGGGCCTTCAGCGGCCCGCGGATCACAGCCGCGGAGTAGCTGAGGGCGGCGAGCACCAGGGCGCGGTTGGTGATCGACTTGGAACCTGGCAGCCGCAGCCGGGCGCGCACCGGTCGATGGGCGGCAGGGGTGTGCCAGCGTCCGGAGTCCATAGACCTGAGCGTATCGCCGGCGGGTTCGCGCCGGCAGGCAAGTGCAGCCGCGGCGAGTGCCGCGGTCCCCGGCGGGTTTGGCGGCGGCGTTTTCTGGTTATGACTTGCCAATCCGACTTCTACCGGGCGATAAGGGAAGTCGGCGGGTTCCTGCGAACAGGGAAGGGTCCATGTGCGGTCGGTTCGTCTCTGCCCGAAAGCGGCTTGAGCTCCTCGAGGAGTTCGCCGTGGAGCGCGACCGCGTGGGCGAAGACCGCGACCCGGACTACAACGTGGCCCCGACCAAGCGGATCTACGTAGTGGTCGACCGCAAGGATGACGATGAGCTCCGCACACGGCAACTGCGCCTGCTCCGCTGGGGGCTCGTGCCGTCCTGGGCGAAGGACACCTCCGGCGGTGCCCGGATGATCAACGCGCGCGCCGAGACCGTCGCGGTCAAGCCGGCGTTCCGCGGCGCGTTCGGCCGCCGTCGTTGCATCATCCCCGCCGACGGCTACTACGAGTGGCAGGCCGCCGGCAAGGCCAAGAAGCCCTTTTACATATACCGAACGGACGGTGGAATCCTCGCCTTCGCCGGCATTTACGAGCTGTGGCGGGACGAGTCAGTGCCAGCCGACCACGAGCACGCCTGGTACTGGTCGGGGGCGATTATCACCACCGACGCGGCTGACGACATCGGCAAGATTCACGACCGGACGCCGATGGTGATAGCGCCGGAAAGCTGGGCGGACTGGCTTGACCCGGCCAACAACGACAAAGAACTGCTGCTCGCGACAATGCTGCCCGCCACATCCTCGGGGGCGGGCGGCCTGAGGTCGCACCCCGTTTCAACGGCCGTCAACTCTGTACGGAACAACGGGCCGGGTCTCGTCGAGCCGCTCGTCGATGACGGTTCGCCGGCCTCCGGGCCGGCCCCCGGGCCGGGTTCCGGCGAAGGGGAGCGGCCCCCCCTGTTCTGAGCCCGCGGTGTCGGGCGGCGCGGTTTCCGCCGTGCCCGCAGGCACCGCGGACAGGAGGCGAGGACTTGCCATGGAAATCAGCGTTGCCCGCAAGCGCCTAGAGGAAATGCGCGACGACCTGGAGAGGACGGTCGCGGTACTGGAGGGTGAACATCCGCTGGTCCGGGGTGGATCCGCGGAGGCGGGCGACGCTGGCGCGAACCTGACCGAGGCGGACCGCAACCAGGCTGCCGTGCAGGCGGCCCTGACGCACCGCGCGGAGGTGGCCGCCGCGCTCGCCCGGGTGGACGAAGGAAGCTACGGGCGGTGCGTGGACTGCGGGGACCCGGTGCCTGACGCCCGCCTCGAGGCACGCCCGGCGACCGCGAGGTGCGTGCCGTGCCAGTCGCGGCTGGACCGGCGCCGGCGTTAGCGGCGGGCGCAGATGATCAGCTGGTTGCCTACCGAGTCGTCACTGCGGGCGCTCAGTTCCGCGGTCACGAGCCTGCCGAAGCTTCCCGGGTCGCGGGCCAGCAGGTAGGTGACCGTCCGCGGCGAGAAGACCGTGCGCGGGCGGATCCAGTTCACGTGCAGGCCGTTGCCTGTGAACAGCTCGCGCAGTTGCTCGGCCCCGTAGCAGCGGGTGATGGTGCCGTCCGGCCACGGGACGAGCACGACGTCCGCGTTGGGGACGTCGACCAGGTGCGGCCAGCGGTGCTGCTCCGCGAGCACCGCCATGCCGAGGGTCAGCGAGTCAACGCAGGCGAGCACGCTGCCGCCGGGCCGCAGCACGCGCGCGATCTCGCCGACAAGCGCCTCGGCGGCGATGCGCCGCGACAGCGTGCGGTCCTCGGCGATCACGCCGTCGGCGCAGCCGTCGGCGAGGAATTCAAGTCCGCTGGCGTCGGCGGCTACCGTGCCCAGGCGCCCGGTGACCTCGAGCCCGGCGCCGGGCGGCGCCGGGGTGCCAGGTTCGACCACTCGCAGCACGCTGTGGCCGGCGCAGGCCGCCACTTCTGCGGCCCGCGCGGACGGGCCGGAGATGTCGACGAGCAACCGGCTCCCGTGCGGCAGCCACGTGGTGAGCTGGGCGCGGGAGACCGCGGCGTGGAAACGCGAGTAGGAGTCCGCCGCAGGATCGGTGTCCTGCACGGCACTGGTGCTTGCGCGCACGGGGTTGCTCCTGGCCGGGTGCGCCCGCTCGCGGGGCGCCCTCGGTCCTTACCCTTCCCCACGCCGGGCGTTCCATCCCTGGCCAGCGGGGAATCCAGGATGGAACATGGCGTGCCGGGCCGGAATTGCCCGGCACCCGGCGGTGTTGAACGCGGCATGGCTGTTGCCTCACCGCCGAAGAAGCCCGGCGGCACCACGTCCTCGCCTGGCCCTCGGTCACGCCGGCACTTCCCCTGGCGGGCCGGCCGGGTATCCTCTTACGGTCTTCGCACGCTGCGCGACGTCGCGGCGCAGGGCGAGGAGGAGAACCGCGAGGGGGTGAGTCCCGTGTCAGAGACGCTACAGGAGCGCGGCGAGCGCTTCGAAGCAGATGTCCTGCCTTACCTGGACCAGCTTTACTCCGCCGCCCTCCGGATGACGCGGAACCCGGCGGACGCCGAGGACCTTGTGCAGGAGACGTTCGCCAAGGCGTACGCGTCCTTCCACCAGTTCCAGCAGGGGACGAACCTCAAGGCCTGGCTGTTCCGGATCCTCACCAACACGTTCATCAACACCTACCGCAAGCGGCAGCGGGAGCCGCAGCGGTCGGGGTCGGACGAGGTGGAGGACTGGCAGCTCGCGCGGGCGGCCTCGCACAGCTCGGGCGGGCTGAAGTCGGCGGAAGCCGAGGCGCTCGAGCGGCTCCCCGACTCCGACATCAAGACCGCGCTGCAGAGCCTGCCAGAGGAGTTCCGGATCGCGGTCTACCTCGCCGACGTCGAGGGATTCGCGTATAAGGAAATCGCCGACATCATGGGGACGCCGATAGGTACCGTGATGTCACGGCTGCACCGCGGTCGCCGCCAGCTGCGGGAGCTGCTCCAGGACTACGCCAGCGAGCGTGGTCTGGTTCGGGCGCAGGCTGCCGGCGCTGAGCTTGGAAGCGCTCAGGCCGAGGCCGCTGGGGCCGAGGAGGGCAGGTCATGAGCTGCGGGAACCCGCATGACGTACCGTGCAGCGAGGTGCTTGACCGCATCTACTGGTACCTGGACGGGGAGATGTCGGCCGCCGATTGCGAAAGCATCAGGCAGCACCTGGACGAGTGCTCGCCGTGCCTGCGGGAGTTCGGCCTTGAGGAAGCGGTCAAGCGGCTGGTCGCCAAGCATTGCGGCTGCGATCCTGTGCCCGACGGGCTGCGCACCAAAGTGCTGGTGCGGATCAGGCAGTTGCAAGCTGAGTTCGAGGTTAGCGAGTAGCCGCCGCGTGTAGCTGCCAGTAGTTGCGGCTGGCTGAGTGCGGCGGCGCGGACGGCTATCCCGAGATGATTGGGGTGCCCTTAAGCTTGCGTTCGCGTGAATTACACCGACGGGATACGGTCGGCCGTTTGTTGCATAGCGTGATCGCATGTTCGCGGTGCGTTCACGATCAGCTTTGGGTCTGCGAGAATTAGCGCGGCCACGTTATCCTGTCTTTGACGGCAAGCCACAAGCTGCCGTCAGCATTTGCGTGAGGGAGGACTATCCCAATGCAGGCACACGGCAAGCCGGCCACGATCACGTGCCGGCCTAGGACACAATGCGTGACCGTCGTGGATGCCTTCGGGGTCTCCTGGGGGTAGCGACGGCGCTTAGCGCGGTTCGGGTCAACTGCCGCTGGCTACGAGGGGGGAGCGTGGGCAAGCTCTCGCGAATCGCCTGGCTGTACATCGGCGCGGTGATAGCCGTCGCCGTGATCGCGATTGCCCTGGGTCCGTTCGGCGGGATCGGGTGGGACAAGGTCGCGGCGCTCGGCCTGCTGCTTATCGCCTGCGAGTCCACCGCGACGCTGCTGAACTCGCGGAACCTCGCCTGGTCCCCCAACAGCACCGCGAGCCTGGCCGCGGTGATCCTGGTCGGCCCCGTCGGGGCCGCGCTGGTCGGCTGCTGCACGCTGCTTGGCATGCGCCGCGGCCCGTCGCCCGCCCAGCGGCTCTTCAACACCGGGATGTTCGCGCTCAGCGCCTATCTCGCGGGCCGCGCGTACCTGTTGTTCGGCGGCCACGTGGGCACGCCGACGCCCATTTCGTTTCCCGCCATCATCGGGCCGTTCGCCTGCGCGGTGATCGTGCACGTGGCCGTGAACTTCTCGCTGCTGCGCGGGGTGCTCTGGATCACCAGGGAACCCGGGTCCGCGCTCGGCCGGGTGGGGCTCGACCTCAAGCTGCTGCTCACCGACATGGGCTACGCCGCGTTCGGCCTGCTGATCGCCGCGCTGTGGAGCGTGCTCGGCCCGTTCACCCCGGTCCTCGTGGTCATCCCGCTGCTCGTGGCCCGCTGGGCCGTGGCACAGTTCGCCGCGCAGCAGCGAGCCTACGAGGCGACGGTCAGCGCGCTGTGCCAGGCCGTGGAGACCAAGGACTTCTACACCCGGGGTCATAGCGAGCGGGTCTCCAGGGGATCTGTGATGATCGCCCGCGAGATCAGGATGCGCGCCGAACGCGTCGAGGCGATCAGGTACGCGGGGATGCTGCACGACGTGGGCAAGCTCGGCGTTCCGACGTCCGTCCTGCAGAAGAGCGGCTCGCTGACCGACGACGAGTACGCCGCCATCCAGTTGCACCCGATGCGCGGGCTTGACATCGTGCGGGAGATCGGGTTCCTCGACGAGGCGCTGGCGGGGATCATGCACCACCACGAGCGGATCGACGGCAGGGGCTACCCGATGGGCCTGGCGGGCGATGAGATACCCGAGTTCGCCCGCGTGCTCGCGGTGGCGGACGCGTTCGACGCGATGACGTCGACCAGGTCCTACCGCGGGGCGCGGCCGGTGCCTGAGGCGATAGCCGAGCTGCGCAAGTGGGCGGGCACCCAGTTCGACCCCGCCTTCGTCGACGCCTTCGTCACCGCGATAGAGCGCGACGGCTGGCGGACACCCGAGGCCACGCCGGCGGGCGCGGACCAGACGGCCGCCACTGACGTCCTGTCCGCGGGAGGGTTGTCCGCGGGCGTCCTGTCCGCGGGCGTCCTGTCCGCGGGAGGGTTGTCCGCGGGAGGGTTGTCGGCGGGAGGGTTGTCGGCGGGTGTCCTGCCCGTGGGCGGCGTGCCCGGGGCCGCCCCGCCCGCGGACGCGCTGACGGGCAACGGCCAGGCCGGCAAGGCGGCAAGCGCGGACGGCGAGCCTGGAAGCGAGCTAGCCGATCCCGCGGGTCCGCTGCGCGCCATTGAGAGCCACTGATGTCGGTGGCTTCGCCACGGCATGAGCCGCGGGGGTTCCCGCGGCAGGTCCTGGATTCCGGCCAGTCGCTGCTCGTCCTGTTCGCGGGCGTGCTGCTCATCGCCGCGGTCGCGCAGACCGCCGCGGTGGGCGTCCGCGACGTGCGCGCCGCGCTCGCGTTCGGCGGGCTGATCGCGTTCGGCGAGCTGCTACGGCTGAACCTGCCGGGCGACCGGGAGGCCGCGCCCATCGCCACGGCGGGCGCGCTTGCGTACGCGCTGCTCATCCGCATCGGCAATAGCCCGGTCAGGCTGGACCCTGAGCAGGTCATCGCGGTGTCCGCCATCGGGATGATCATCGGAGCGCTGCCGCACGTGGCGGTCGGCCGACCCACCCGGCTGTCCGCGATGGCGGCACAGCTGGTGTCGGTCGCCTGCGTGGCCGCGGTATTCCGCCCGCTCGCGAACGCCTCGCTGATCGGCAGCCGCTGGTGGTCCGAGCTGCCGGTGATGTTCTCGCTTGTCATCGTGGGCTGGCTGGTCAAGGCGGTCATCGTCGCGCTCATCCGGACGGACGCGCTGCGCGCCAGGTTCGGCGTGATGCTCTTGGACGAGTTCCGCGTGCAGCTGCCGGTCGGCGCCGCGGTGGGCGCGTCCGCGCTGCTCATCGCCTTCGCCGCCGAGGTGATGGGGCTCGCGGCGGTCGCGGTCTTCACCGCGCCGCTGCTGGTCACCCAGGTGGCGCTGCGCAGGTACACCGGGATCAGGGCCACCTACCTGCAGACGGTGCGCGCGCTGGCGAGGGTGACCGAGATCGGCGGGTACGTGGAGATCGGGCACTCGGCCCGGGTGGCCAAGCTCGCGGTGTCCATCGGGCGCGAGCTGGGCATGCCGGAGCCCGCGCTGCTCGAGCTTGAGTACGCCGCGCTCATGCACGACATCGGCCAGCTGTCGCTGCGCGAACCCATCCCGGGCGGCGCGACGGTGCTCGTGGTCAGGGAAGAGCAGCGGCGGATCGCCGAATACGGCGCCGAGGTCATCCAGCAGGCCCGCGTCCTGGACACGGTGGCCGACATCGTGCGGCGGCAGAGCGACCCGTGCCGGCCGGGGGACAGGGGCGAGGAGCCGCCGCTGAGCAGCCGCATCATCCGCGCGGCCAACGCGTTCGACGACCTGGTGGGCAGTTCGGTGGAGCCCAGCCGGGCGGCGGCGGCCGTGCAGCGCCTGCGGCTCGACACCGCGTCCGAGTACGACCCGCACGTGATCGAGGCGCTGAGCAGGCTGGTGAGCAGGCGCTCGGTACTCGGGCCGTAACGCCGTCCGGTGGCGCCGCCCGCGGCAGACCCCGGTCGGGTACGCTCCTCCTGACGTAACGCCGGGCAGCGCCCGGGCCCGGCGAAGCCGGGGGAGACGAAGGAGCCTGCTGTGGCGGAGGTCCGCGCGGAGATGGTCGCGAACGTGTGGCGCGTGCTCGTGGCAGAAGGCGACCACGTCGACGACGGCGACACGCTGGTGATCCTGGAGTCCATGAAGATGGAGATCCCGGTCCTCACCGAGACCAGCGGGGTGGTCGCCAAGCTGCACGTCGCCGAGGGCGACGTCGTCCAGGAAGACGACCTGATCGCCGTCATCGACTAGCCGGGGGCGCGCGGTCCGGGGTCAGACGCCGGTCGTGGACCGCGGATACTCGGCGGAGACGTCGGTGACGATGTTGACCAGGTACGGGACGCCGGACGCGAACGCCCTGCGCAGCGCCGGGCCGATCTGCCCAGGGGCGGTGACCAGTTCCCCCGCGCCGCCGAGGGCGCGCACCACCTCGTCGTAGCGGGTACCCGGCCGCAGGTCGGCGGCGACGTCGTAGCCGTACACCGCCCGCATCGGCCCCTTCTCAAGGCCCCACGCGCCGTTGTTTCCGCAGACGATCACCACGGGCAGGTCATGTCGCACCAGCGTGTCCACGTCGATCAGCGACAGCCCCGCCGCGCCGTCGCCAAGCAGCAGCACGACCTGGGCTGACGGGTGTGCAAGCCGTGCGGCGACCGCGTAGCCCAGGCCCGTGCCCAGGCATCCGAACGGTCCCGGGTCCAGCCACCTGCCAGGCTTGCTCGGCTCGACGTGGCGGCCGGCGAACGACACGAAGTCGCCGCCGTCGCCGATCACCACGGCGTCGTCGTCGAGCGCCTTGAGCAGCTCTCCGTAGACGCGGACCGGGTGCACCGGTTCGGCGTCGCTGGCGAGCAGCGCCGCGTCCGCGGCGACGGCCGCGGCCGCGGACGCACGCAGCCGCGGCAGCCAGTCAGGGTCGGCCCCAGGCCGGGCCTCGCCGGCGAGCGCGGTGAAGAAGGCAGTCAGGTCGCCCGCCGCGGCGGCGGCCAGCGGGCAGTGCTCCGCGAGCATGCCGCGCTCGTCGGCGACGTGCACCACGTTGGCCGGCTCGTCCCCCGGGCCGAACGACCCGTAGCGCAGCCGGAAGTCCAGCGGCACCCCCGCCACGATCACCAGGTCCGCCGCCGCGAAGGCGATCGACCTGGCACGGGTGACGAGCAGTTCGTGCCCGCCGGGCAGCACGCCCCGGGCCTGGCCGTTCGTGATCACGGGCAGCCGAAGCGCCTGCGCGGCCTGCCTGGCCGCGTCTTCGGCGCGGCCGAGCCACACGTCCGAGCCGAGCACGAGGACGGGCCGCCGGGCCCCGGCAAGCAGCGCGGCGATCCGGCTGACCTCGCCGGGGTCGGGCGCCGCGGCGGGGGCCGGCCCGCCCTGCGGCAGTTCCTCCCCGGCCTGGTCGTAGATCGTCTCAAGCGGGAAGTCGCAGAACACCGGCCCGCGGTGCGGGGTCAGCGCGATCCGGAACGCCTCGTCCACCGACGCGGCGACGCGCCCCTTGTCATGCTCGGTCCACGCGCGCTTGGTCACCGTCGCGAGCACGGGGACGTGGTCCATCTCCTGCAGCGCACCGCTGCCCCACAAGTAGTCAGGGGCGCGGCCGCCGAGCAGCACAAGCGGCGCGCCGTTGAACCAGGCCGTGGTGACGGCGCTGACGCTGTTGGTGACGCCAGGGCCCGCCGTGACCACCGCGAGGCCGGGCCCGCGGGTCAGCCTGGCCGTGGCCTCGGCCGCGAACACCGCCGTCTGCTCGTGCCGCACGTCCACCAGGCGCAGCGGCGGGTCCGCCTTGACGGCGCCGTCGTACAGCGGGAACACGTGGCCGCCGGACAGCGTGAACATCGCGGTCACGCCGTACCGCTGCGCCACCGCGACGGCGCGCGCGCCGCCATGCCCGGTTATCCCTGTCACCGGGCTGACGTTACCCTGCTTTCCCCCGGGGGGCGACCCCCCGGTGACTCCCCTCTCACCCCTCCAACTCTGGCAGCTCACCATCAACCACAACGGTCACTGGCGCCCACTTCGCACACTCCTTGCATGGACAAATCGCCCAAAACGGACTTCAAAATGGTCACAGAGTGTGCGAAGTCGCGCTCGCGTGACTCCTAAAGGATGGGCGGCCCCAGGCTCCGGCTCCCATAACCCCTGCGGACGCTCACCGCCGAGGTGCGGCGCTAGCGCGACCCTGGCCATGGCCAGGAACGCGGCCCGGTCGAGGATGCCCGCGCCTTCCGGCAGCACGCCGGCCAGCGGTTCGCCCGCGACGGCCCGCAGGTCGGCCAGGTTTTCCAGCTCGGCCAGGCCGGGCTGGCGCGGCCAGCTGCCGATCACGACGCCGTAGCGTCGCAGGCCGCGCGTCGCGAGCGCCTCGCACGTGAGCGCGGTGTGGTTGAGCGTGCCGAGTCCGGGAGCCGTCACCACGAGCACGGGCGCGCCCAGGGCGCTGGCGAGGCTGGCGATCGTCCGGCCAGCCGGGTCGTAGCGCACCAGCAGGCCGCCTGCGCCCTCGACCAGGACCAGGTCCCGGGATCGCGCGAGTTTCTTCACGTAGTCAACCGCGCCGTCCATGTCCAGCGGCGGCAGGCCGGAAGTGCGCGCGGCAGCCTCAGGCGAGAGCGGGTCGGGGAAGCGGGCGAACTCGTGGGTGTCGGTGACGCCGGAGAGCCGCTCGACGGTTTCGACATCGGGGGCGTCCGCCGCGTCGCTGCCGGTTTGCGCGGGCTTGACGACGGCGACGCGCGCGCCGCGCGCCTGGGCGAGCACGGCGACCGCAGCCGTCACGACCGTCTTGCCCACGCCGGTGCCTGTGCCGGTGATCACCAGGATCCCGCGCGGCGCCGCCGGGTCGGTCATGAGGGAGGAGTCCGCCGCAGCCTGGTGATGAACTTGTACCGGTCGCCGCGGTACCAAGACTGCGCCCATTCCACCGGCAGGCCGGCGGAGTCGATCGCGTGCCGGGACAGCAGCAGCAGCGGGATGCCCGGGTCGACGGCGAGCAGCCTGGCGTCATGCGGGTCGGCCAGCACGGTCTCGATGGTCTCCTCGGCCTCGGCCAGCTGGATCCCGTATCCGGAGCGCAGCGTTTCGTACAGCGACGCGTGCCGCTCCAGCTGCCTGCGCAGGCCGGGGAAACGGCGGGCGGGCAGGTGTGACGTGTCGATGGACATCGGCTCGCCGTCGGCGAGCCGCAGCCGGTGGATGCGCAGCACGCGGCCGCCCGGCCTGATGTCGAGGAGCGCGGCGAGCTGCTCGTCGGCCGCGACGTACCCGATCTCGAGGATCTTCGTCTCCGGGTGCAGGCCATGCTGCCGCATGCCTTCGGTGTAGCTGGCCAGCTCGAGCACCTGCGCGACCTTCGGCTTGGCGACGAAGGTGCCCTTGCCCTGCATGCGCAGCAGCCGGCCCTCGATCACCAGCTCCGCGAGCGCCTGCCGCACCGTAGTCCGGGACGTCGCGTAAAGCCTGGCCAGTTCCCGCTCAGGCGGCACCGGGCTGCCTGGTGACATCGCCGAGGTGAACTCGAGCAACTGCTTTTTCACCTGGTAGTACTTCGGCAGCCGAAGTACGGTCGGCGACGTGCCGAGAGTGGCCGGCTTGCCGGGAAGCGGTGCGCTAGGGTCGCCTGCGCTGTCCTCGGCCGGTATCGGAGACAGGCTCATGTTGTGTTCCTTCCCGCGTTTGCGGTATTCCGGCAATAATCCCTCACGATGGCCAGTGCGCGCGACGCTACGGCGAGGTCGTTTTCCGTCAGCGTGGCCCGTCCGGTGAGCCGCAGGCACGCGCCGCCCGCCGGAACCGAGGGCGGCCGGAAGCAGCCGGCCCGCACGCCGTGCGCGGCACAGGCACGCTGCGCGGCCAGCGCGGCACGCGGATCGCCAACGACGACCGCCGCGACAGCGGCGTCCGGCGGGGCGACGACCAGGCCCAGGTCCGCTGCCACGCCGGCCAGCCTGGCGGTGCTGCGCCGTGCCAGGACGGGCAGGCCAGGTTCGGCGCGCAGCACGCGGAGGGCGGCGAGCGCGGCGGCGGCCGACGGCGGAGCCAGGCCGGTGTCGAAGATGAACCCCCGCCCGGTGTCCACGAGAGTCTGCGTGACCTCGTCAGCGGCGAGCACCGCGCCACCCTGGCCGCCGAGCGCCTTCGACAGCGTGATGGTCCGCACGACGTCTGGCTCGGCCGCGATCCCGGCGTCGTGCGCCGCGCCGCGCCCGCCGTCCCCGAGCACGCCGAAGGAGTGCGCCTCGTCGACCACAAGCAGCGCCCCATGGCGGCGCGCGACGCCGTGCAGTGCCGCGAGTGGCGCGAGGTCGCCGGCCACGGAGAACACTGCCTCCGTGACGACCAGGGCACCTTCCTCCGCGCGGCTGGCCAGCGCTGCGGCGACTGCTGCCGCGTCCGCGTGCGGGGTCACCTGCAACCGCACCCCCCGGCCGCGCGCCAGGCGGCAGGCGTCGATCAGGGAGGCGTGGTTGCGCTCGTCGGACACGATCAGGACGCCGTCGCCAAGCGCTGCGGCGAGCGCGGTCACGACGGTCAGGTTGGCCAGGTAGCCCGAGGAGAAAGCCAGGGCGGTGCGGGCCCCGGCGAAGTCCGCGAGATCCTCCTCGAGCTCGGCGTGCAGCGCGGTCGTCCCGGTCACCAGCCGGGACCCCGTTGCCCCGGCCCCCCACGTGCCTGCCGCCGCGGCGGCGGCCGCGGCCAGCCTTGGGTCGCCTGACAGGCCGAGGTAGTCGTTGGACGCCAGGTCAAGCGCTGTATCGGCGGGGGTGCGGGGAACGAGCCGCCGTCGGAGCCCGGCGGCGTCGCGGGCGGCCGCGGCGGTGCGCAGCCGGGCCAGCGGGTCGGGCGTCTGGGATACGGAACCGTGCATGCGGGAATAATGTCAGGTCGCGTCCTGGCGGGGAAATTCCGCCCCTCCGGCGCGTGTCATTATGGAAAAGTGCCGACGCTCACCGATCTCGCCAGGAACTACACGAGCCTGTCTGGCGCCGACCTGGAGTGGCTGCACTCCCTCGTGTCCGACTGGCAGCTCCTCGCCGACCTGTCCTTCGCGGACCTGATCCTGTGGGTGCCGCTGCGCGCGCCCGACGGCGCGCTCGACTCGGGCTGGGTGGCCGTCGCGCAGATGCGGCCCACGACGGGGCCTACCTCCTTCCCCGACGACGTGGTCGGGGAACAGGTCGGGCCTGGATGGCGGCCGCTGCTCGACACGGCACGCGGCGAGCGGCGGATCTGGCGGGAGAGCGATCCCGACTGGACGAGCGGCGTTCCGGTGCGCGCCGAGGCGATCCCGGTGACCAGGGAGGGGCGGGTCATCGCGGTTATCGAGCGGTCGACGAACCTGAACTCGGCGCGTACGCCGAGCAGGCTTGAGCTCACTTACCTGCAGGGCGCCGACGACCTGGCGCGCATGGTGTCGGAGGGCACGTTCCCGTACACCGGCCAGGACACCACGCTGGTCCGCTCGCCTCGGGTCGGGGACGGCCTGCTGCGCCTCGACAGCGCTGGCCGGGTCACCTACGCGAGCCCGAACGCGCAGTCCGCCTATCGCAGGCTCGGGCTGACCGCTGACCTGATGGGCGGGGAACTCGGGCCGGCGACCGCGCAGCTGAGCACGCCAGGGGAGCCTGTCGACGAGTCGCTGATGCTCGTCGCCCGCGGCCGGGCTCCGCTGGAGACGGAGATCGACGGCAACGGCGCGGTCGTGCAGCTGCGGTCCATCCCGCTGGTTGTGGCGGGTCAGCGGACCGGTGCGCTGGTCCTGGTCAGGGACGTCACGGAGTTGCGCCGCAGGGAGCGCGAGCTGCTGACCAAGGAAGCCACGATCCGCGAGATCCATCACCGGGTCAAGAACAACCTGCAGACTGTCGCGGCACTGTTGCGGCTGCAGGCCAGGCGGCTGCACGCGCCCGAGGCACGCGCGGCGCTTGAGGAGGCGGTGCGGCGAGTCGGGTCGATCGCGATCGTCCACGAGACCTTGTCCCACGCTCCTGAGGAGATCGTGGATTTCGACGACATCGCTGACCGGGTTGCCATGATGGCTGGCGAGGTGTCATCGCCGGAGGTGCGGGTGACGCCGAAGATCACCGGCCAGTTCGGCATGCTCCCCGCGTCCGTGGCCACGCCGGTGGCGATGGTGCTGACCGAACTGCTGCAGAACGCGCTGCAGCACGGGTTCGGCGGGCTGGCCTGGCGCGGCGGCGCTGAAGGCGGATTCATCAAGGTGCTCGCCGCGCGGGCTCCAGAGCAGCTCACGGTCACGGTGAGCGACAACGGGGCCGGCCTTCCGGCCGATTTCGATGTGGAGAACACCACGAGCCTCGGACTGCAGATCGTCAGGACGCTGGTGGTGGCCGAGCTTGGCGGCCGGCTCAGCATCACGCCCCGGCCGGGGGGCGGAACCGTAGCGGTCGTTGACCTGCCGGTCCGCTACGAACCGCAGCCACGCCAGGGCTGAGGCTCGTTAACTGATTCAGATGATGGTGTGTGCGGTGGTGGATCAGCCGGTCTCGCGCGGTTCCACTGGTCAGACGTGAGCGCGCGCCCGCAGTCGCAGCGTGCGGCGCTTGAGCGCGCGTCGCTCGTCCTCGCTCATGCCGCCCCACACGCCGGCATCCTGACCGGTGTCGATGGCCCACCGCAGGCAGTCCTCAACCACCGCGCAACGCCGGCACACCTGCTTGGCTTCTTCAATCTGGAGGAGCGCGGGACCGCTGTTTCCGATCGGGAAGAACAGCTCAGGATCTACCTCACGGCAGGCGGCAACGTGACGCCAGTCCATGATGTCCACTCCTTCTCGGCGCAGCGGCTGGTCAGCATGCGGTCCGCCACTCGCCACGTCAGTGCTTGTGAAGCATTTCACGAGCTAGGCCATATGTCGGGAACGTTTTGTTATTCCCGATCTTGGTGGTGCCGATCCGGTCCCGTCTGGGTATCAACCGACGCCCGGGCGCTCTCAGGAGGGTGACGCACCCTTGTCAGTCACGCTCGTACACGCGGGCCAACGTCTCCCCAGGCACCGGATCTAGCCTCTCAACAGGGCAGAGCCAGCGCAAGAGGGCGGGGCAAACGAGTCTTGCGAATTTGATGTCAGATCGATCACATCAAGTGTGTCATGTCACGCTATGACACGGAGCGCGTCCGGAACGAACCGGAACGCGACTACCTCTGTCTCGCCGAGATATTCGCCGTCAATGTGAAAAGCGATCGGACGGTCGGCGCGAAACGTGAGCTCGGTCAGCGCCACCGCGCTCACCACGTCGCGCCCGGACGGGAGCGGCGTGTTCGCGTGCATCATGTGCCCGAGGGCCGCAAAGGTGGTCAGCGTGCGCAGCCGCCGGAGCGCGAACACGTCGAGGCCGGAGTTGAAGTCGGTGTTCGCGGTGGGACGGACCGGATGGCTGCCGAGGTAGGTCCACGGCGAACTGTTCGTAACCACCCCCATGAACAGGCCGGTGACCGGCGGCTGGCCCAAGGCGTCCAGGGTAAGCGCGGGACGGCGCCGGTCGGTGATCGCGTAATAGCGCCGCAACGCGGTCCGCAGGTACAGCATCGTTGACGCATGCTTGCCGCTGGCCCGCCACCGCTCGACGTCCGCCACGACTTCGGCGTCGAGGCCGAGCCCGGCGCTGAACGTGAAGTACCGGTCCGTGGCGAGCCCCAGCCCGATCGTGCGCCAGATCCCGCTGTCCACCGCCGCCAGGATCCGCCGGACCGCGACGGCCGGATCCGCCGGCATCCCGAGCGCGCGCGCGAACACGTTGGCGCCACCGCCTGGCACGGGCGCTATCGCCGGCCGCGCCGTGGCACCGGTGAGTCCTGAGGGCTCGATGGTCCTGTCCGCGACGTCGGCTGCCCCGGCGACGCCGACGGCTGCCGTCGCGCCTTTGGGCGACGCCGTGGCACCGCACGGCGGCCCGGGGTAGTCCTGGATCCGCGTGTTCATCAGCCCGTTGACGACCTCGTTGACCGTTCCGTCGCCGCCGAACGTCACGACAAGGTCATATCCTTGAGCCGCCGATGCGACGGCAAGGTCACGTGCGTGACCGCGGTACCGTGTCTGGGCCGTCTCCAGCTCAAGCCGGGAGCCCAGTTCGCGGACTACCTGGCCGGCGTCGCGCCCGGTCATGGAAGTCGCGCGAGGATTGATAATCAGCAGCGCGCGCACGTTGCTCAGGTTAACGGTGCCCGAAAGGATGCGAGACTATGGGTATGCGTTCGCCAGATGGCGCCGCCGCGCCGCAGTCCGCCACGGCCAAGCCGGCCACGGCCGCCACGGCCAAGCCGGCCAAGCCCGCGGGGACCAGGCCGGCCAAGCCCGCCGGGTCCAAGCCAGGCACCGCGGCCAAGCCAGGCACCGCGGCCAAGCCGACCGCGAGCAAGGCCGCCGGGACCAAGCAGGCCAAGTCGGCCAAGCCAGCCAAGCCCGCCGCGAGCAAGCCGGCCTCGCCGGAGCCCCCGCTCTCCGCTCCGCCGCGCCGGGCACCGCTGCTGCTGCCGGCCGCCCTGCTGCTGACCGTGGAGGCGGCGGGCCTGGCCGTGGCGGGCGTGCTCACCGCCGCGGACACCGCGGCAGGGCGGGCCTACCAGACGTCAAGCGGGATCGCGATCACCGTACTTGAGTTCATCGCGGTCGCGGGGCTGGCCGCAATCGCCGTCGGGGTCGCCCGCGTGCGGCCGTGGAGCCGCACCCCGGCGCTGATGACGCAGTTCTTCGCCGGCGCGGTCGCCGCTTTCCTCTTGCAGGCCCACCGGTTCGACTGGGGCATTCCCGGCCTGGTGCTTGCCATCGCCGGCCTTGCCGCGCTGCTTGCCCCGGCGAGCGTGCGCGCCCTGTCCTACCCGGTCAGTCGTCGATCGTGAGCCCTTCGCGGAGCTGAGCGAGCGTCCTGGCGAGCAGCCGGGACACGTGCATCTGCGAGATGCCGAGCTCGGCGGCGATCTGCGACTGCGTCATGTTGCCGAAGAACCGCAGCAGCAGGATCTTCTTCTCCCGCGGCGGCAGCCGCTCGAGCAGCGGCTTGAGCGACTCCCGGTACTCGACCCCTTCGAGCGCATCGTCGATCATCCCGAGCGAGTCGGCGACGGCAGGCGCGTCCTCGTCGCCGGAGTCGGGCGCGTCCAGCGAGACGGTGGAGTACGCGTTGGCGGACTCCAGGCCTTCCAGCACCTCTTCCTCGCTCATCTGCAGGTGCGCGGCCAGCTCGCTGACGGTCGGCGCGCGCCCCTCGCGCTGCGCGAGGTCGCCGATCGCCTTGGTGAGCGACAGCTTGAGCTCCTGCAGCCGCCGCGGCACCCGGACCGCCCAGCCCTTGTCCCTGAAGTGCCGCTTGATCTCGCCGACGATCGTTGGCGTTGCGTAGGTCGAGAACTCGACGCCGCGGTCGAGGTCGAACCGGTCGATGGACTTGATCAGCCCGATGGTCGCCACCTGGGTCAGGTCGTCCAGCCACTCGCCGCGGTTGCGGAAGCGCCGCGCCAGGTACTCGACGAGCGGCAGGTGCAGCTCCACCAAAGTCGCCCTGATCCGCGCGCGCTCGGGATCGTCCGCCGGCAGCGTGGCGAGCCGCTCGAACAGCTCGCGCGCCTGCGTCCGGTCGGGCGCGGAATGCTCGGCGCGCGGCAGGGGCGGGAGCTGTTCGCTGACCGCGACCTCGAACTCCTCGGTCACTTGGACCTCGTACTCGCTGCTCACCCGGACCCCGGCACGCCTCGGCGCTTTTGCAGCACGATCGCGACCCGGTCGCCCGGCCCGAGCCGGGAGTCGACGGATCCGGCGAGCGCGGACAGCACGGTCCACGCGAACGTGTCGCGCGCGGGCATCCTGGCATGGGCGGCAGTGACCGACACCGTAATCGTCACCTCGTCGGCGCCGAGTTCGAAGCCGCATTCCAGGTCGGTGCCAGGGATGGCCTGGGAGAGCAGCATCGCGCACGCCTCGTCGATCGCGATGCGAAGGTCCTCGATCTCGTCCAGGGTGAAGTCGAGCCGCGCCGCCAGCCCGGCGGCCGCTGTCCGGAGCACGGACAGGTACGCGCTCTCCGCGGGCATGCGCACGTGCACATGGTCGGCTGTGTCACGGCCGTCCGCGGCCCCGGGCCCGCCAGGCACTTTCGTGGCGGCGGCGGTGTCTTCTGTCACGTCTCTCCGTCGGTCATGTCACGGGCCGGCGGTCGCCGTCGGCCACTGATTGCAACTTACCGTCATCTGCGCATGCTCCCGACGCGCCACACGGTTCTCAATGGTACGCCGCGAGGGTAACCGCTGGTCAGCAGCCTCACTAGCCACTAAACGAGTGGTGGCAGCGCCGTTCCCCGCACTGGAACGGCGCTGCCACCGCGGCGTGGCAGGCCCCGCTCAGGCCTGCTTCGTCTCCCAGAAGATCTTGCTGATCTCCTCGATCTTGGCCAGCAGTTCGTCGGCCGTGGCCACGTCGACGTGTCCCTTCGTGCCGCCCGCGCCCGCCAGCTTGGTCGCCTCGTTGAAGAGCTGGTTAAGCTGCGGGTACTTCTCGAAGTGCGGCGGCTTGAAGTAGTCCGTCCACAGCACCCACAGGTGGTGCTTGACGAGCTCGGACCGCTGCTCCTTGATGATCAGCGCCCGCGTCCGGAACTCCGGGTCGCTGTTGGCGGCGTACTTCTCGGCGATGGCCTTGACAGACTCGGCCTCGATTCGGGCCTGCGCGGGGTCGTAGACGCCGCAGGGCAGGTCGCAGTGCGCATGGGCGACGGACTTCGGCGCCAGGAGCCAGGTGAGCAGCCTCATCGATTCCCTTTCTCCATACCGGATCAGTAAGGTTTCAGTTCCGACACTACTCCGCCCCGCCGGGAGAGGATCGTGCACGCCTGCCTCAAGCGCTGGCCGCTGCTGCGCGTCGAAGTCGCCGAACACTCCATGCTTCCCGCCCTGCAGCCCGGCGACTGGCTGGTGGCGTGGCGCACCCGCCGGGTACGCCCGGGCCAGGTGGTGCTGGCGTGGCATCCGGCCCGCGCCGGTTTCCTGCTAGTCAAGCGCGCTGTCCGGCGCGTGGACGGTGGCTGGTGGCTGGCGTCGGACAACCCGGCCGGGGGAGCGGCCGACAGCTCCCGCTTCGGCCCGGTGCCCGAGGAAATGATCGTCGGCCGGGTGCTGGCACGCTATTGGCCGTTCCCGCCGCACCCAGTTCCGCAGGTCTTTATCCCGAACGAGCGCCCCTGACTGCGCCAGGCCCCGCTCCCTGCCTAGGGGATGCGGGGCCCGGCGCCGGGTGCTTGCCGTCAGGCGGCGGCCGCCTCCGCTTCCGGCTCTTCGGCCGGCGCGGCCTGCTCCGCCATCTTCGCCTCGATCTCCGTGGCGGACTGTGAACTGTACACCGCCCAGATGTAGATCGCGATGCTGAACAGCGCGACCGTGAGGATGTCCCACGGGTACGCCAGACGGCCGGTGTTGTCCGGGCCGTAGCTGCCCTGCCAGGAGATGATGCCCATCCCCACCAGGTAGACGCCGATCCACGCCGAGCGCGCCCAGTCGATCTTCTTCAGCTCCGGCCGGTCCGCCCGGTAGAAGAGGATGGCGATGTAGCCGAGCACGATTGCGATCCCCAGCTTCCACAGCGTCTCGAAGTCCGACCAGTAGATGATCAGGTTCGCGATGATGAACGCGATCGGGGCGACCACGATCCCGCCGGGGAGCCTGTACGGCCGTTCCGCCTCAGGCAGCCGCAGCCGGAACGCCCCCATCGCCAGCGGCGCGCCCGCGTACATCAGCACGCTCGCCGAGGTGACCAGGCCGACCAGCGAGTGCCAGCTGGGGAACGGGAAGACGAAGACCAGGCCGGCGAGGAACGCGACGATCATGCCGAACCACGGAATGCCCCGCTTGTCCACCCTGCTGAAGACGCCCGGGTAGTACCTGTTCCTGGACAGGCCGTAGCTGACACGCGAGGTGGCGGTCACGTAGATCGCGCCGGTGCCGAACGGCGAGATGAACGCGTCGGTCCGCAGGAACCCGGCCCACACGCTCAATCCGACCGCGGCGGCCAGCCCGGCGAACGGCCCGATCGCGATCTCGTTCGTCGGCGGGATGCCCGCGAAGCCGTGGTGCAGCAGGTCGGAAGGGGTGGCCCCGATGAACACCAGCTGGAGCAGCACGTAGATCAGCGTGCCGAGGACGATCGAGATGATGATCGCCACCGGCAGGTTGCGCTTGGGGTTCTTGACCTCTGCGGCGAGCTGGTCGGCCTGCTCGAAGCCGAGGTAGGCGAACACGATGCCCGTTCCCGGCAGCGCGCCGAACAGGTCCTTCCACCCGATGCCCGTCGGGAAGAAGCCGCCGCCGGCCGAGAGGTTCGCGCTGTGGAACTTCGGGAACAAGATGATGATCGTGATGATCGGGATCGCGACCTTCCACCACGTGATCCCGCTGAAGATGTAGTTCAGCCACCTGATCGCGATGAAGTTCACCGCGGTGAAGATCGCCATCAGGATGAGTTCCATCACGAACCCGATGTGGGTCACGTTCGTGGTGTTGACGTCGAAGATCGAGGGCCAGAAGTAGGAGGCGTACTGGATCACCGCGAAGGCCTCGATCGGCGCCACCGTGACGGCCTGCAGCCAGGAGAAGAAGCCGAACGAGATGCCGGCCCCCGGCCCGTACGCCAGGTGCGGGAACCGCGCCGTGCCGCCGGCCACCGGGTACATGCCACCCAGTTCCGCGTGCACCAGCGCCAGGATGATGACCGCGACGCCGGCGATGATCCAGGCGATGATCGCCGCACCGCCGATCGCCTGCGCGGCGTACAACGACCCGAACAGCCAGCCGGAGCCAATGATGGAGGTCTCAGATGCCCAGGTCGCCCCGATCAGCCCGATCTCTCTCTTCAGGCCGACGTCGCCCGGCTTAATGAGCTGACTTCTAGATGCCATGACCGATAGCTCTTTTCTCGATCGTGCCCCGAGGGGCCTGCCACCCGCCCCTGCGAGGCCCGCCTAAGCGAGTGAGCGCGTCATATGAGCAGAGTGAGATCATCGTAGAGATGATCATCGCCTATGAGAAGTGTTGCCGTGGATTCGGTTTTATAACGCAGGTCAGTGCCTTACATCCCGCGATCGGCCGCAATAATGACACATATGTGACGTCACACGGTGATGTCACGGTAATTGCCTGTGAGTCCGCGATTACGGAGCTTACGCTCCGCGATCGGCGGGTATTATGGATTGGCATGGCTTGTGAAGGAATTCACGAGCAGCGCTGGTCGTACCGCGCTTATCGCTAAGCCTGGGGCTCTTCGCGCTTGCGGGCGCGGAACGCGGTGACGTTGGCCCTGTTCGTGCACCGTTCTGAGCAGTACCGCCTGGTCCGCCCGGCGGAGGTGTCGATGAACACGCCCTGGCACGGGGCCGCCTGGCAGACACCGAACCGGTCCAGGCCGAGTTCGGCCAGCCGGACCGCGAGCCCCATCGCCGCGCCCGCGGCGTACTTGTCGGACATGGAGCCGCTCTCGGTGTAGTGCACGTGCCACGGCTGCCCGTCGTGCCCGGACAGCTGCGGGTGCACCGGGTACTGCATCAAAAGCTCGTTCAGCCGGGCCGCCGCCGCCGCGCCGTCCCCCTGCGAGCTCGAGACGAAGAAGGCGCGGAATTCGTCCCGCAGCTGGCGCAGCGCCTCGAGGTCCGCGCGGGTGATGCCGTGGTTCAGGTGCTC
>JASHPP010000430.1 GCA_030038035.1 Trebonia sp. | reverse complement strand
GGAGGGTGTCGCTGGGCTGGTAGGAGTGGGACTCGTGCCGGTGGTCGCAGTCAGTGACCGGGACCGGTCCGAGTTTCACGGTGAGCTGTCGCCCGTCGGGCAGGGTGAGGAGCCAGGTGCCGTAGCCGCCCGGGGGACCGGGGTCGCCGGTGCGGGTGAACGCCCACGGGCCGTCGCGGCTGCCGCCCGGCCCGGATGCCTGCCGCCTGGCCTTGCCGGGTTTGGCGCAGCCGTGGCCGATGGCGTAGCCGTTGGCGTCGGTGATCGTGACGCACCAGCCGCTGTGCGGGCTGCGGGCGGCCGCGGCAGCCAGGTCGCGGACCAGGGCCGGGTCGAGGGGGCCCAGTCCGTGTGCCTCGCCGGGCCGCTCGGCCAGGCCGAGCAAGGTGGCCAGCGGGAAGGTCAGGTTCGACATGGCCGGAAGCACTGGGGCCGGACCTCCGGGAGCGCCGGGACCTCCGCTGCCTGGGCTGCCGCCACGACCGGGACCTCCGCTGCCTGGGCTGCCGCCACGACCGGGACCGCCGCTGGCCGGGGTGTCGCCCGGGCCGGGACCGTCATCGACGGGACCGCCGTCCCTGCGGCTGGCGGCGCCGTCGGAATCGCCGTCGGCGGGGCCGTCGGCAGGGGATCCGTCATCGCGGGAACCGCTGTCGTAGCGCGGCCGGTCCTGCTGGATGCTCGCCTCGGCTTGGGCCTGGGCGATCCGGGAGGCGGCGCTGACGCCGTTGAGGATGTCGGTGAACGCGAGGGCGCGCAGTTGGTCCATCCGGGCATCCGGGTAAATCTTGGCCTTCTTGTACTCCACGGCCCGCTGGTTGATGTTCGCGTTCGCCGACAGCGCGGCGTCGGTGGGCAGGCCGTAAGCGGCCAGGGCGCTGGCGCCGGCGGTGTCACGCCAGAACCGCACCCGGGCGTCTTCCCGCTCGGCGTGCTCACGCCGCTTGCGGGCGCCTTCCGGGTCGGCGGTGTCGACGGCCAGCGCGGCGAGCCGGGAGATCTGGCCCGGCGTCTTGCCGGCCAGCTCACCCAGAATCAGCTGTTCAGCGGCGGCGATGTGTTCATCATCCAGGATCGCAAGCTCCTTGACGATGAGCATGGCCTTCAGGTAGTCGATGGTGCCGTCGGTGAGTTTCGCGGCGACGCCGGGCAGCCGGGCCGAGAGTTCCCAGGCCAGATTGGCGAGCTTGTCGGCGGCGGGCAGGGAGATCCTCAGTGCGGCGGTGAGCTCGTGGGCCAGGGAGTCGTCCCAGGCATCGGGCAAGTCGCCGTGGGCGGCGCCGGGCAGGGCGCGGCGGCGGATCAGCTCGCACGTCACGCCGAGCTTGCCGGCCGCAGCCCACGCCTCCACCGCCGCCCACCGGCCCAGCAGGCCGACCAGTTCGTCATCGGTGGCCCCGGGGCAGCGCCAGCCGGGGCCAGACACCGCGGCGACCGCGGCGGCCAAGGCCGGGCCGGGCGGGCAGGCGTCCGCGGCACCGCCGACAGCGAAGTCAGCCCGCCGCAGCCCCCCGGTAGGACTCGGGCCGGGAATGCCGGGAAGGCCCCCGGGCACCCCAGAGTCGCGGCCGGGCTCTGCGCCCGGACCGTGCCCGGAGACCGGTGGCTGCGGCATAAGACCACCATCCGTTTGGAAGAATGTATTTGATTGCTGCTACATCGAATTCTAGCATGAATTAATGGATTAAGCAGAGCCGATGGCTTACCTGACCGCTACAGTTAGCTAACCTATGGACGCGGAGACGCTCGCGCGTGGCAGGATGCCAGGTGCGCGGTTGGCCGCCGGGCGTAAAATCGACTCTCGATGACTCGCAGCATCTCGCTTTCGATCTGTGGCGACGTCGAGCGGCCCGCTTGCCTCGCACTGGCAGAGCTGCGCTCCCTGATCGACGCCGAATTGGTCGCGGACTTCCACTGCCATGAGGGCTGGAGCCGGCTCGGCGAGCGCTGGCGCGGAGTGCGGCTCAGGACCCTGCTCGCGCTCGCTGGCGCTGCCGACACGGCCGGCTATGTCACGGTCGGCTCCGGCGAATACACCGCCGTGCTCACCCGCGAGCAAGCACAGGATGAGCGGGTACTCCTTGCGCTCGAGCACGAAGGAGCCGCGAGCCCCCGGCGCGCCGGCTTCCCCCGGCTGGTCGGACCGTCGGAGTGGGACTGCTTCCTGAGCGTCAAATCGGTGGACCGGATAGAGGTCACACGCCAGCCCCAGCGGGCGACCGCGGCAGAGATTGCGCTCGCCCGGCTCGAACGCTAGGGGACCATCACACCTGGCGCCGGCGCCGGCCAGAGTGGACTGTCAGTCGCAGGGGGACGGGACGGTCGCATTCGTAAGAAGTCGGTCATATCGAAACTAGCGGGCGATGGGGACGTATCGGCTACGCTGCAAAACGTGACTTACTCGCTGCGCTGGGTGGTGGACGGTGGGGATCGACCGCCTGGATGAGGACGACGTGCCGACGGCCGAACCTGACTCGCAGGCCGCAGCACCCGACTCGGCTGCCGGCAGTGCTGACTCACCGACCGCCGCCGGGTGGGACGGTAGCGCCG
>JASHPP010000048.1 GCA_030038035.1 Trebonia sp. | reverse complement strand
CGGGCCTCGCCGCGGGCGGGTGGCCGCTCGCGGCACGCTGGCTGGCCGCCGCGCTGGCCGGCCTGCTCGCCGGCGGGCTCCTCCAGCTGGTCGCGCGGCGTCGGCTCGGCGGGATGACGGGCGACGTGTTCGGCGCGATCGTCGAGGTCAGCACGTTGACGGTGCTCGTCGCGTGCGCGCTCGCGGGCTGACCGCGTCCCGCAGCCGAACGCACAACGCCTGCCCTGGCAGCCCGGCCGGGACGTGGTATCGACCGGGACCCAGGCAAGTTACTGGCTTGGCCGCCATCCGCGGCGCTCGGTCCTCAGCTCACGGCTTGCTGCACGAGCGCGGCGATCCTGGCCTCGTCGGCGGCGGTCAACTCCGTCAGCGCGAAGGCGGTCGGCCACATCGCGCCGTCGTCGAGGTTCGCCTTGTCGCTGAAGCCAAGCGTCGCGTACCTCGTCTTGAACTTGTGCGCGCTCTGGAAGAAGCAGATCACGTTGCCGTCCTTGGCGTACGCGGGCATCCCGTACCAGGTTCGCGGCGCGAGGGCCGGCACGCTGGCCTTGATGATCGCGTGGAGCCGCTCGGCCATGACGCGATCGGCATCGGGCATCTCGGCGATCTTCGCGAGCACGTCGCCCTCGCCGTCCGCCTTGCCCGCGCGCGGGCCGCGCGCGGTCGCCTTCAGCTCCTGGGCGCGGTCCCGCATCGCGGCCCGTTCCTCGTCCGTGAATCTGCCCGACGCCCGGCCAGCGGTCCTCTTGGGCGGCTTCTGCGTGTCGTTCATGCCAGGTTTTCCCCTACGCGAGATCTAACGCCAGGACCCCTACACTAGCGAGCCGCCGCCGGGCTCGCCCGCCGCGCGTACTGGCGGCGGGGCCCAATGGGGCCGAGCGCGCCGGCGACGGCGAACCCGATGCCGCGGCTGCCGCCGGTCACGACAGCACGCTTGCCGGCTAGGTGCAGATCCATGAGTTTCGCCCCGAGGCAATGTGCCGCGAGACCCCGCTCACAGGTCCGCGTACTGCGGTTCGTCGGCGATCAGGATCCGCTCGAGCAAGCGGGGGAAGTCGGCGTAGTTGCGGACCGCGTAGTGCACCGCGGCGCGGTTGTCCCAGAACGCGATCGAGCCGGGCCGCCAGCTGAACCGCACCTGGTATTCGGGCTTGCGATACTGGTCGTGCACGATGGACAGCAGCTCCCTGCTGTCGTCCCGGTCGAACCCGACGATCCACGGGTGCTGGCTGAAGTTGACCCAGAGGATCTTCTTGCCGGTCTCACGGTGCGTGCGCACGATCGGGTGGGCCACGATCGGGTAGTCGTGACCGGCGCCAACCAGCGCCGACCGGAAGTCGTGAGTCACGTGCAGCCCCTCAAAGCGCTGCTTCGTCTCCTCCGGCAGCCCGTCGTAGGCGAGCCCGGCGTCCACCCAGATCGTGTCGCCGCCGACATCGGGGAGGTTGACCGCGCGGAGCACGGCACCCCAGGTCGGGACCAGCCGCCAGCTCGTGTCGCTGTGGTAGGGGTCCCAGCCTTCGGCCCGCTGCTGCGCGAGGTACTTCTCGTACTTCTTCGCGTCGCCCGCGGCGATCTGGTGGATGGCCGGCACCTTGTCGGCGTAGGACTTGTCCACGCTCGGGTGCGTGTACAGCGGGCCGAACTGCGCCGCGAACGCCGCGTGCTGGTCGCGGTCCAGGTTCTGGTCGCGGAAGAAGACGACCTTGTACTGGAGGATGGCGGCCTTGATCTCGTCCCGCACGGCGTCGCTCAGCGGGTGCCTGAGGTCTGCTCCGGAGATTTCCGCGCCGATGGTGGGCTGGAGCGGCCTGATCGTCAGGGCACCGTGCTGGACGTCCGTGTCGGCGAGTGTGGTCATGCTGACTCCCTAAGTGACGAGGGGTTACTGGTCGGGTCAGGCGGCGACGCTGGCGCGGTAGCCGGTGATGTCGTCGCCCACCGTGTCGTGGACAAGCCTGATGAGGTTGGCGTAGGCGGCGGCGTCCGCCAGCGGGTCGTAGCCGCGGATCAGCAGCGTGCTGGCGCCGGCGGCCACGTAGTCCAGGAGGGACTCGGCGACCTGCTCGTAACTGCCGACCAGGGCGGTGGAGTTCCCGGCCGCGCCGGTGGCCTTCGACAGCGCGGTCCACAGCCGCTTGTCGTGCAGCTCACCTTCCGCGGCGTAGCGCAGCAGCCGCCGGGACCCTTCGGCCTGTGACGTGTCGCGCTTCCCGACGTACTCGGCGGCCCGCTCCCGGGTGCGCTCGAGGATCTCGTGCGCCCGCTCCCAGGCTGCCGACTCGGTGTCGGCGGCGATGGGCCGCAGGCTGACAGAAAACCGGTCGATGGTGCGCCCGGCCGCCTGCGCGGAAGCCTGGACCTGGGCGATGCGCTCCCTGATGCCGTCGAGTGGCTCGCCCCAGAAGGCGTAGACGTCGGCGTGCCTGCCGCCGACACGGACCGCGTCCTCCGACGCCCCCCCGAAGTAGACCGGCAGGTGCCCGCAGGCCGGGCGCAGCGCGGACCAGGCGTCCTTGACCTTGTAGAACTCGCCCTCGTAGTCGAAGCGCTCGGCGGAGCTCCACTCGCGCTCGACGATGTCCAGGAACTCGTCGGTGCGCCGGTACCTGGCCGGCTTGTCGGAGAAGTCACCGTCGCGGGCCTGGTCGCCGTCGTCGCCGCCGGTGATCACGTGCAGCGCGATCCGGCCGGGGTGAAAGGCGTCGATGGTGGCGAACTTACGGGCGGCGATCGTCGGGGCGACGAAGCCAGGCCGGTGCGCCAGCAGCACGCCGAGCGTTTCCGTGGCGGTCAGCACCTGATCCGCCACGGTGAACCCGTCAGGTGACGACGAACTGTGCGCCACGAGCACCCGGTCGAAGCCCGATTGCTCGTGCACGAACGCCAGGCGGTACAGGTAGTCGGGCTGGACGACCGGCCCCGCCAGCGCGTTGGTCTCCGAGTAGTCGCTGGTGTGGGCGATGCCGATGAACTCGACCTGCATGGAATCTCCTTGCTTGCGCTCGTTCGGTCAGACCGGGACGGGGACCAGCGCGCGCACGGCGTCGATGACCACGCCCGCCTCGGTCCGGACCAGCCAGTCTGGGTGCACGTCGGCGAACCGCACCACGCGGTCCTGCCCGATCACGACGATCGTGGGCATCGGCAGCTCCCACGCGCCGGTGCCGAGCACCTCCCCCAGGTCGCCGCCCCTTGCCCTGGCATGGGCCTGGGACGCCGGGCTCGCCGTGAACGTGATGCCGAAGCGGCGAGCGAGCCCGTTGCCGGTGTCCGACCCCACAGGGAACGGGAAGCCGAAGCGGTTCCTGATCGCGGCGAGCTTGCCGGGAACCTGCGGGCTGACCGCGACCAGCGTGGCGCCGAGCGCGGCCAGCGGCGGGTACAACTCGGCCTGGTAGTGCCGCAGTGCGATGTTGCAGGCGGGACACCCCTCGTAGCGGAAGAACAGCAGCACGACGGGCCCGGTGGCCAGCAGCTGCTCCAGGTCGACGGTGCCGCCGAGTACCTCGGGCAGCGAGAACGGCTCCACGACATCGCCGGGCTTGACGAACGCGTCGCGGTCGGCGATGTCCTCAAGCAGCCGCCGCTGGTCGACGTTCACTTGCAGGTCGGCGCTCGCCATGTGTTCCAGGCGGTAAGCGTGCAGGTCAGCGAGCAGCTTGCAGACGGAAGGGGTTGGGCTCACATTGTCTATTATATTGATCGATTTAGATGAGTAAAGGGAAGAAGCCGTCCCAATCGAGTTCACCGCCGGCGGGCGGGTTCCGGGCGGGTGACTGGTCAGTCCAGGCCTACGGCCGTCCAGGTCGCCGGTGAGCCCGTTGGGGTGATGGCGAGCAGGACGCGGTTGTCGGCGATCAGCTCGGCGGCGAACTCGTCGTCGGGCGGCACCTGACGGCCGTGCTTCTCGCGGATGGCGCGGAAGCGGGGAAGTTCGGCGGGCACGTCCTCGCGGATCTCCACGGTTCCCGACACGTGCACGTAGCGGTGCCCGGTCGCGTCGTCGACGACGAGCTCGACCCTGGGGTCGCGGCGGAACACGTTGTACTTCACGCGCTTGCTCGTGGTCGAGACGTAGAACCTCTCGCCGTCCCAGTAAAACCAGTTGGGCGACAGGTGCGGGCGGCCGTCTTTGCGGATGCCGGCGACGATGATGTTCCGGGGTTCGCCGAGGAAGGCGTGCAGGCGCGCGGGTGATGACATGGCAGCACTATACGGCTTTTCCAGCCGGAAAAGTCAGTTAAGGCTGGGGAGGCGCGGCGGCTCGTCGCGGCGGCTCGTTCTGGATAATGGCCCTTATGACCGACCGCCTGAGCCTGCCGAGCGAGGCAGGCGAGGCCACGATCGCGCGTGACCGGTACGGGGTTCCGCGGGTGCGGGGCGAGACCACGGCGGCTGCCTGGTTCGGGATGGGCTACGCGTGCGCGCGGGACCGCATGTTCCAGATGGACTACGACCGGCGGCGGGCCTGCGGGCGGTGGGCAGAGATCGCCGGGCGGTCGGCGGCCGGCGCGGACATCCTGGCCAGGCGGCTGGGGCTGGCGGCGGCCGCCAGGCGGGACGTCGCCGCGATGTCGCCCGCCCTGCGCGCGGCCTTCGCGGCGTACGCGGACGGCGTCAACCAGGCGCTGCGGGAGGGCGTCTTGCCGCTGCCGGGCCGGTACCCGGTCGAGCCGTGGGAGCCGTGGCACTCGGTCGCGGCGTTCAAGGTGCGGCACGTGTTCATGGGGCAGTGGCAGCACAAGCTGGTGCAGGCGTGGCTGCTCGCGCGGATCGGGCCGGACGCGTTCGGGCAGCTGGAGACCAGGCCGCCGGCCGGCTCGCCGCTCGCCGTGCCGCCGGGCGCCCGGCTGTCCCTGCTGACGGACGAGGCGATTGCCGACGTGACGGGGCACCTGGGATTCCTCGCCGAGACCGAGCCGGGTTCCAACGCGTGGGCGGTCAGCGGCCGGCGCACCGCGCACGGCGGGGCCGTGCTCTGCAACGACTCGCACCGCGCGCTCGATACCCCCAACGTGTACTGGCAGTGCGCCGTGCGCTGTCCCGAGTTCGACGTGGCGGGGGCGACGTTCCCCGGGCTGCCCGGCTTCCCGCACTTCGGGTGCAACGGGTCGGTCGCGTGGGCGATCACGCACGCGGACGCCGACACGCAGGACCTGTACATCGAACGGTTCGACGGCGCCAGGTACCAGACCGAGGACGGCTGGCGGGAGGCGAGCGTGCGCACCGAGCGGATCTCGGTGCGCGGCCGCGGCGCGGTGGAAGCATCCGTGTGGGAGACAAGGCACGGGCCGGTCGTGCACGGCGACCCGCTGTCGGGCATGGCGCTGGCGCTGAAGTACACCGCGACGTACCGGCCGGACCGCGGCCTTGAGTGCATGCTGCCGATGCTGGTCGCGGCCGATGTGGGCGCCCTGGTCGCGGCGCAGGCGGGCTGGGTCGACCCGGTCAACAACCTGGTCTGCGCCGACACGGGCGGCGCCATCGCCTACCAGTGCCGGGGCGAGCTGCCGGTGCGTTCGTCGCCCGCGCACCGTGCGCTGCCGGTGCCCGGGTGGGACGGGGCGTGCGAGTGGGTGGGCACGGTTCCGTTCGGGTCGCTGCCGCGAGCTGCCGACCCCGCGGCCGGGTTCGTCATGACGGCGAACAACGCGATCGCCGACGGGGACGAGCCGTACATCTCGTACACGTTCGCGCAGCCGTTCCGCGCCGAGCGGCTGCGGTCGCGGCTGGCGGGCGCCGCGGTATTTAGCGTGGACGAACTGGCGGGGATGCAGGCGGACACCGTGTCGTGGGCGGCGCGGGCCTGGACCTCGGTGCTCGGCCGGGCTGGCCCGTTTCCGCCTGGTGCGGCCGAGGCGGCGCGGGCGATGCTGGCCGGCTGGGACGGCGATCTTCGCGCCGGCTCGGGGCCGGCGCTGCTGTACGCGTGCTTCCAGCGGTCGCTCGCCGATGCGCTGTACCGGCCGCTGCTCGGCTCGGGCACGTGGGAGTGGATGGCCTCCGGCGCCCTGGTGCCGACGATCGGCATCGTGCGGCGGTGGCTGGCCAACGACACGTGGGAACTGCTCGGCGGGCCGGTACCCCCGGACACCGCAGGCCCCGGCCGTGCGGTCGCGGACGGCGGCGGCGGGCGGCGCCGCGAGCGGACCAGCCGGGTGCTTGCCGCGGTGCCCGCGGCGCTGGCCGCCGCCTGGGCGGCGGCCGTTCACCGCGGCGGGCCAGATCCGGGACGGTGGCGCTGGGGCGAGGTGCACCAGGCCGTCCGCAGGCATCCGCTTGACCCCCCGGGGGCGGCCCCGCTGCCCGGCGTGCCGATGGGCGGCGACGCCGACACCATCCAGGCGGCCGGCTACGGCTGGCGGCAGGGCAGCCCGTTCACCGTCACCAGCCTGTCCGTGTACCGCCAGGTGGTCGACCTCGCCGATCCCGCCGCCGCAAGCTATGCCATACCGGGCGGCAGCAGCGGCGACCCGGACAGCCCGCATTTCGCGGACCAGCTGGCGCAATGGGCGGCGCACCGGCGCATCCCGATGGCCGACCGCGACTAATTTCCCGGAGAAATGGCTGGTGGTTAACGTCTGCGCGCCGCACGGCGCTTTGCAACACAAGGAGATAACAACCCTCGTCGATCCCGCAAAGTCCCGCTGTTCGTGCCAGGCTAACTTACATAACCCGTCACCCCCCCACGGAGCACCCAACTAACCGTGGGGATCGATCACATTGGACGGTGCAAAAGGACATGATCCGTATGACAAAGACCCGGCTGACGGCCGGGGCAGTGGTGCTGGCGGCGGGCGTGGTGATAGCCCCGCTCGCGGCCGTCTCGAGCGCGTCCGCGGGCACGAGCCCGAACGCGCCGACGGCGGTGCCCGCGGGTATCAACGCGGCCGACCTTCCGGGCGCGCAGGTCTTCGGCGACACTCCGGCGGACACCCCGGTGACCGTGTCGTTCGTGCTCACGATGCAAAACGAGCAGGCCCTCGCCGCCGCGGTCGAGCAGGGCATCCCGACCTCGCAGTACCTGTCGGTCGCCCAGTTCGCCGCCAAGTACGGCCAGACCGCGTCCAACATCAAGGCGCTGACCAGCTACCTGGCCGGCTTCGGCATCACGACCACGGTCTACGCCGACGACCTGGACGTGGTGGCCAACGGCACCGCGGGCGACTTCGACAACGCGCTGACGATCACCGAAGAACAAGTCACGGTTCCCGCGCAGCGGGGTGGCGCCGCGTTCGGCCCGACCAACCACAAGCAGACGGTGTACACCAACAACTCCGCACCGCTGCTGCCCTACCGGCTGGCCAGCTTCGTGACGGCCATCCTCGGGCTGTCGAACTACGGCGCCTATGACAGCGACACCGCCAAGCCGGCCAGCGAGACCAAGCCGCAGACTGGCAGCTCGAGCACCTGCGTGGCCGAGTTCGGCCTGACCAACGGCTGCCACCTGCCGCAGGACTTCGCCCAGCTGTACGACCTGGACCCGCTGTACGCGCGCGCCGATGGCTCAGGCCAGACCGTCGGCATCGTCACGCTGGCCGCGATCGACCCTGGTCCGACGGGGTACACGTACGCGCCGGACTACTTCTGGGCAAACATCGCTCACGTGACCCGCACGGGCACCCTCGCCGTCGAGAACATCGACGGCGGCCCTGGCGCGCCGAGCTCTGCCTCGGGGTCGGTCGAGACCGACATAGACATCGAGCAGTCCGGGAGCCTCGCCCCCGGCGCGAACGTGATCGACTACCAGGCGCCGAACACCGACTACGGGTTCGCCGACGCGTTCTTCACCGCGGCCAGCCAGGACATCGCAAGCAGCGTCTCCGCGAGCTGGGGCGAGTCGGAGACCGCGGTCGTGGCCTCCATCAACTCCGGCGAGGAGTCGTCGGGCTACGTGCCTGCGTACAACGAGGCCTTCCTCGAGATGGCCGCGCAGGGCCAGTCCGCGTTCACCTCCTCAGGCGACTACGGCGCTTACATCGCCGCCGAGGACGTCGGCACCACGAACCTGGCGGTGGACTGGCCGGCGGACAGCCCGTACATCACCGCGTGCGGCGCCACCTCGCTGCCCGGTACCTCGTACCTGTCCGGCCCTGCCGGGACCGCCACCGCCACGAACCCGGCCACGCGCATCTGGGGCTGGGACTACCTGTGGGCCGGAGTCGCGCAGACCGACGGCATCCCGCTGGCCGAGGCGGCGGAGGGCCTGCCCATCGGCAGCGGCGGCGGCTTCAGCGCGCTCGAGTCCGAGCCGTCCTACCAGGTGGGTGTGTCGGGCACCAACTACTTCCACGCGGTGGAGTACCTGACCCCGATCGACTACGAGGAGATCGCCCCTGGCGTGGTCGAGCCCACCGAATGGAACTTCAACCCCACGCCGAGCGTGACCTCCGGCTCCGGTACCGGCAGGGCCGTCCCTGACCTGGCCACGAACGGCGACCCGCAGACCGGTTACCTGGTCTACGCGCCCTCGGTCGGCGGCCTGGCCGAATACGGCGGGACCAGCTTCGTCGCCCCGCAGCTCAACGGCTCAACCGCGGTCATCGACTCCTACCTGGGCCACCGGGTCGGGTTCTGGAACCCGGTCATCTACGCCGACGCTGGCAGCGGGCTGTTCACCCAGCTCAACACCGCCGGCACCAGCAACGACAACATCTACTACACAGGCAACCCCGGTGCCCTGTACAACGAGGGCGTTGGCCTTGGCCAGCCGAACCTGGCCAAGATAGCCGGCGCTTTCGCCGGATAGCCGGGCTAGTCAGTCCCGTCCACGGCCCGGGCCGCCCTCGGCGGCCCGGGCCGTGGACTCAGCCGCCGATGGCGGCGGCGACGATCGCCCGCGCCTGTTCCTGGATGGCGGCAAGGTGGGCGGGACCGCGGAAGGACTCGGCGTAGAGCTTGTAGACGTCTTCTGTGCCGGACGGGCGGGCGGCGAACCATCCGGACTCGCTGACCACCTTGAGGCCGCCGATGGGAGCACCGTTGCCCGGCGCCGTGGTCAGCGCCGCGATGACCTTCTCGCCCGCGAGCTCGCCCGCCGGCACCTGCTCAGGGGACAGCCTGGCCAGCGCCGCCTTCTGCTCCCTGGTGGCCGGGGTGTCAACGCGGGCGTAGGCGGGCGTCCCGTAGCGCTCGGTGAGGCCCCGGTAGAGCTGCGACGGCGACTGGCCGGTGACCGCGGTGATCTCCGACGCGAGCAGGGCGAGGATGATCCCGTCCTTGTCGGTGGTCCACACCGACCCGTCACGCTGCAGGAACGACGCACCCGCGCTCTCCTCGCCGGCGAAGGCCACCGATCCGTCGAGCAGCCCGGGCACGAACCACTTGAACCCGACGGGAACCTCGAGCAGCGGCCGGCCCAGCCCCGCGGCCACCCGGTCGATCATCGACGAACTGACCAGCGTCTTGCCGACGGCGGCCCCCGCCGGCCAGCCGTCACGGTGCCGGTACAGGTAGTCGATGGCGACCGCGAGGTACTGGTTGGGGTTGAGCAAGCCCGCGTCTGGCGTCACGATGCCGTGCCGGTCCGCGTCGGTGTCGTTGCCCGTCGCGATCATGAACTCGTGCTGACGGCTGATCAGGCTGGCCATCGCGAACGGCGACGAGCAGTCCATCCTGATCTTGCCGTCCCAGTCCAGGGTCATGAACCGGAACGTCGGGTCCACCTGCGGGTTGACGACGGTCAGGTCAAGGCCGTAACGCTCGCCGATCTCGCCCCAGTACGCCACGCTCGCGCCGCCGAGCGGGTCGGCGCCGACACGCACCCCGGCCTGCCCGATCGCGTCCAGGCGGACCACGCGGTCCAGCGCCGACACGTAGCAGTCGAGGAAGTCAAACCTCCCCGTCGTGCCGGCCGCGGCGGCCCGGGCGTAGGGTACCCGGCGCACTTCCTTCAGCTCGCCGCTGAGCAGGTCATTCGCCCGGTCCTGGATGTCCGTGGTGATGTCGGTGCCGGCCGGGCCGCCGTCCGGCGGGTTGTACTTGAAGCCGCCGTCCGCCGGGGGGTTGTGCGACGGGGTGACGACGATCCCGTCCGCCCGCGGCCCGTGCCCTGACGCGTTGTGCGCGAGGATCGCCCGGGAGACCGCCGGGGTGGGCGTATACCCGCCCCGGGCGTCGGTCAGCACCCGGACGCCGTTGGCGGCGAGCACCTCAAGCGCGCTCACCTGGGCCGGCTCGGACAGCGCGTGGGTGTCCGCGCCCAGGTACAGCGGCCCGTCGATGCCGGCCCTGGCCCGGTAGTCGCAGATCGCCTGGGTGGTCGCGAGGATGTGGTCCTCGTTGAACGTCGCGGTGAACGCAGAACCCCGGTGGCCTGAGGTACCGAACGAGACCCGCTGGGCCGCGTCGCCGGGGTCGGGATGCACCGCGTAGTAGGCGGTGACCAGCTTCGCGACGTTCACCAGGTCGGCAGGGGCAGCGGGCTGGCCCGCGCGCGGATCGGCCATGCAGCCATCCTGACACGGGGGAGTCGGCACGGCTCGTTCGGGATAAGCCTGGGCGGCGCGGTGAACGGGACGCCGCACCGGTGCGCGGCGCTTAGCCTGTCCGGTATGGCGGTGTTCTGGGCGCGGCTGGCCGGGACGCAGCCCGTGCCGCCCGCGTGGGTCATCGCCGCGAGCGGCGTCGTCGCGTTGCTCGCCGTGCTGAACGCGGGATCCTGGCACCTGGCGCGGAACGCGATCACGATCGCCCACGAGGGCGGGCACGCGCTGGTCTCCCTGCTGAGCGGGCGGCGGCTGGAGGGGATACGGCTGCATTCGGACACGTCGGGCGAGACCGTGACCCGGGGCAGGCGGACCGGGCCTGGCGTCGTGCTCACCGCGCTCGCGGGGTACGTCACCCCGCCGCTGCTCGGGGTCGGCGCGGCGTGGCTGCTCGCCGCGCACCACGTGACCGCGACGCTCTGGCTGCTGCTCGCCCTGCTCGTCGCGACGTTCCTGGCGGTCCGCAACGCCTACGGCGTGCTCGCGGTGCTGGCGGCCACGGCGGGGGTCTGCGCGGTGACCTGGTTCGCCTCCGCCGCCGTGCAGGCGGTGTTCGGCTACGGCGTCGCGTGGTTCCTGCTGTTCGGCGGGGCACGGCCGGTCGCCGAGCTGCAGCGGTCGCGGTCCCGCCGGTCCGGGCGGCGGGGGTCCCGGGGGGCCCGCTACGGGTCGTTCTCCGATGCCGACCAGCTCGCGCGGCTGACGCGGGTGCCCGGCGGGGT
>JASHPP010000429.1 GCA_030038035.1 Trebonia sp. | reverse complement strand
CTATTACGACCGCGAGCTTGGGCTTGCTACGCATGAGGTCTGGGAGTTCGTCGGGAAGACGCAGGGCAAGCGGTCGGACAGGCTCATTGAACTGCACGGCGGGGACGTCAACGCCGCCATGCGGGCGTTCGTCATCCGTGTTGCCAACGAGATCGACACGCGCGGGGTGCTCGACGTGCTGCGGAACGGGGTCAAAGACCGGGGCGTGCAGGTTGACCTGTGCTACTTCCGGCCGGGGCTGCTGCTGGCCAGGGACGCGCTGAAGGAGTACGACGCGAACGTGCTCACGGTCGCGCGGCAGCTGCACTTCTCGGCGCGGTATCCGAACGACTCGGTGGACCTGGCGTTCTTCGTGAACGGGCTGCCTGTCGCGTCGGTCGAGCTCAAGAACCCGATGACCGGGCAGGACGCCGATCACGCGATCGCGCAGTACCGGCGGCGGGACCCGAACGAGGCGTTCTTCGCCAGGCGGACGCTGGCGCACTTCGCGGTCGATCCGGAGCGGGCATTCGTGACCGCGCGGCTGAACGGGCCCGATACCGAGTTCCTGCCGTTCAACGTCGGGTCCAACGGGGCGGGGAAATCGGGCGGGGCGGGGAACCCACGGTCCGTTCGGGATAATTATTCTGTTTCTTATCTGTGGGAGCAGATCTGGCAGCGGGACAACTGGCTGGAGATCCTGCAGCGCTACCTGCACATCCTGGTGGCGGGTCCCAAGGACGACCCGCACGCGGCGCCGCGGATCTTCCCCCGGTTCCACCAGTGGGACGCGGTGCAGAAGATGATCGCCGACGCGCGGGAGTTCGGGGCGGGGCGGAACTACCTGGTCGAGCATTCGGCCGGGTCGGGGAAGTCGAACACGATCGCGTGGCTTGCGCACCGGCTGTCGAACCTGTTCTCCGACGCGAACGAGCCGGTGTTCCACAAGGTCATCGTGATCACCGACCGGACCGTGCTCGACCGGCAGCTCCAGCGGGCGATCTACCAGTTCGACCACACCCCGGGCGTGGTGCAGCGGATCGACGAGAACTCCGCCCAGCTCGCCGAGGCGCTTGAGGACTCGACGTCGAAGATCATCGTCTCCACGCTGCAGAAGTACCCGTACGTGCTCGACAAGATCACCGGCACCGGGCTGCACGAGAAGCGGTACGCGGTGATCATCGACGAGGCGCACTCCTCGCAGGGCGGGGACGCGGCGGCGCGGCTGAAGGAGGCGATCGGAACGAACTCCGCTCCGCCCGAGGAAGACGAGACGCCGGAGGAGTACTACACGCGGGTGCGCGGGGGGCAGCCGAACCTGTCGTACTTCGCGTTCACCGCGACGCCGACGTCGGCAACGCTGAAGCTGTTCGGCCGGTTCGACCCGGCCCAGCCGAACCCGCGCAAGCCCGCCGAGCCCGGTATGTACGTGCCGTTCCACGTGTATTCGATGCGGCAGGCGATCGAGGAGGGATTCATCCTCGACGTGCTCGCCAACTACACCACCTACGACGCGAAGTGGCGGCTGCGCAACCTCGCGGTCGACCAGCAGGAGTCGCCGTCGGCCAACCCGGAGGTGGACGAGCGGAAGGCCAAGCGCAGGCTCGTGCGGTTCGCCGAACTGCACCCGACCGCGATGGGGCAGAAGGCGAAGCTGATCGTGGACGACTTCGCCGAGTCTGTCTCCGGCCGACTCGGCGGGCGGGCGAAGGCGATGGCGGTTACCTCGTCTCGGCAGCACGCGCTCGACCTGTACCAGGCGATCTGCTCCTACGTCTGCGATCGCGCTGGCGATCCGCGGTACGCCGCGTGCCAGACGCTTGTCGCGTTCTCCGGGGCGCTGAAGGACGAGAAGTCGGGGCTGGAGTTCACCGAGCCGCAGCTGAACGGGTTCGGCGAGGGAGAGCTGCCGAAGATGTTCGGCTATGTGCGGGCCGATGATCCTGCCGGTCCCGCCGCTGCCGCGACTGCCGCCAAGCCCGAGTACCGGCTGCTCGTCGTCGCCGAGAAGTACCAGACCGGCTTTGACCAGCCGCTGCTGTGCGCGATGTACGTGGACAAGCAACTGACCGGTGTGGCGGCGGCGCAGACGCTCTCCCGGCTGAACAGGATCCTGCCGCCGCTGAAGTCGCAGGATGACGTACGGGTGCTTGACTTCGTGAACAAGGCGGAGGACATCGCGGCGGCTTTCAAGCCGTGGTACGAGACGACGATCACCGAGCCGACCGATCCCAACCTGCTCTACTCCAAGCAGCAGGAGATCATGGCGTACGGGGTGCTGGCCGTGCCGGAGATGGAGGCGTTCATCCGGGTGCTCGCCGAGGCCGGACCGGGCCGGCTGACCTCCGCGGCGGAGCGCTCGCTGCACGCGCGGCTGCACGGCTACCTGCGGCCTGCTCTGGACCGGTTCCTCGCGCTTGAGTCGGACGGTCTGCGGGAGTCGTTCCGCAAGGAGCTTGGCGAGTACGCGCGGGCGTACGCGCTGATCGCGCAGATCGTCGACTGGGGCGACCCGGACCTGGAGCGGCTCTACCAGTACGGACGGGTGCTGTTGCTGCGGCTGCCGGGACGGTCGGCGACGTCGGTGGACATCGGGGACGCGGACCTGTCGCACTTCCGGCTCGAGTTCACCGGCCAGCACAACGTGTCGCTGTCCGCAGATGATTCCGGGGACGGCGTGGTGCACGGGCACGCCGCCGATGGTGGCGGGTCCCGGGAGCCTGAGCTCAAACATCTGGCCGACGTGATCAGGGAGCTGAACGAGCGGTTCGGGCTCGACCTGGGGACCGGCGACGAGATCCTCGTCTACCAGCAGGTGCTCGGGCTGGTGTCGGACACCGAGATGCAGCAGGTCGGGCTGATGAACGACGAAGCGCGGTTCGGGCAGGTGGCCGACGACCGGCTCGATGACATCGTGGCGGAAAACGCCGATCGGAACACGGAGTTCATGAAGCTGTACTTCGACAACGACGAGTTCCGGCGTGCCGTCAAGGAGGCCGCGCGGCGGCGCGCGTACCGGATCATCACCGACCCGCTGCGCGAGGAGGCACTGGCGCGGCTGCGCGCCGAGATGGAACGGGAGACCGGCGGCTCCGGCGCGTTAACCGTGGTGTTCAGCGGTTGCGGTTCGGCCTGCGGCGTGTCAAGCGGTGGTGACAGGTGACGGACGGGAAGCGGCGGCTGGCCGGGCGGTACCGGATCGACGGACTGCTCGGCCGGGGCGGGATGAGCGAGGTCTACTTCGGCTACGACGAGCGGCTTGACCGGCCGGTCGCGGTCAAGCTGCTCCGGCCGCCGTCCTACGTCCCTTCTTCGCCCGACTCCCCGGAGGCGGTGGAGATCCTCGACGCGCTTGACCGGGATCAGAAGCGGTTCCTGCGGGAGATCCGGGTCACCGCGCGGCTTGAGCTGCCCGGCGTGCCAGCGGTCTACGACACCGGCGTGGACGACCTGGCGGATGGGACACGGCAGCTCTGGCTCGTCATGCAGCTGCTACGTGGCTCGGTGCTGGAAACACTGATTGACAGGGCTGTGTTCGCTGGTCCGGACACGCCGGGCGTGGCGTGGGCGGCGGCGATTGCCGCGCAGGTCGCGGCGGTGCTCGCCGACGTGCACCGGGTGGACATCGTGCACCGGGACATCAAGGCGGCCAACATCATGGTGACCGACGGCGGGCTGGTGAAGGTGCTCGACTTCGGCATCGCGATCCTGCGCGGGGCCGGCGCGCTGCCGCGGCTCACCCAGGTCGACCGTACCGTGGGCACGCCTGCCTATATGTCGCCCGAACAGTGGGGCGGACAGCTGGTCACCCCTGCGTCTGACGTGTACTCGCTCGGCTGCCTGCTGTTTGAGCTGCTCACCGGCGACGTGCCGTTTCACGGGACCGAGCAGGTGCCGCTGCGGGCAGCACATCAGTCGTCGGCGGCGCCATCCGTTATAGGCGTGCGGCCTTCGGCGCCGGTGGCGGTCGACGACCTGGTGGCGGCGATGCTGGCCAAGGACCCGGCCGGGCGGCCTTCTGCGGAGGCGGTGTACCGGGCGCTGCTTCCGATCGCTGCCGGTACCGTCGCGGTTGACGACGGCATGTTGCCGGGCGGGGACGAAGCGCGGAACCCGGTGCGGCCGTTCCGGCAGCCGCTGCTTGGCCGTATCAGGGACGACCCGTCCCCGGTGCCCGCCGATCGCAAGACTACGGACGAGGGGGCCGGTGCTGACGCCATCCGCCCGCTCACCGAGGAGGAGGCGGTCCGGCTGCGCGCTGACGTGCGGGTGCTCCTTGACGGCGAGCATCCGTCCGAGGCGGCCGGCCTGCTCGAAGCGGGACTGGGCCGCGCCGTCCCCGGTTCGGTGCTTGAGCTGCAGATGCGCCGCATGCTGGCCGCCGCGCTGCTGATCGGCGGCCAGTACAGCCGCGCGGCCCAGCTTTTCGAGCAGGCTGGAGCGGCCTATCGGCGGCACCTGAGGGCTGACGACCCGTGGGCTCTTGACTGCGCTTACCAGGCCGGGCACGCCTATGCGCAAGCCGGAAAGCCTGACAAGGCACTCCCCCACCTCCGCTACTACGTGCTGAACGGTGCGTCCCTGGCAGCCCGCGACGCGGATGAGGCGGCTAAAGTCATGGAATCCCGGTTCGTCATCGCTCAGCTGCTGGCGAGCATCGGCGAGACCGAGTCGGCGATCGCGGAATTGCACGCTGTACGTCCGCTGCTCGCCGCCGCCTACGGGCCAGACTCGGCGCAGGTCCGCAACCTCGACAAGCAAGCCGCTCGTCTGCAGCTCGCGCTCGTCCCAGGGACGCAGGAGTGACGGCCGTCCGCTGCCACTGGTGGTGGCGGCCGGGGTGGAGGCCCGGGCGGCGCATGTACACCTTCCACGTCACGTTCGCCGACCAGCCGGAGGTGCAAGAACTCGCCGCGCAGGCGCGGCAGCGGCTCGCCGGGCTGGACGGCCTCGACCTCGTGCCGGGACAGTGGCTGCACCTGACCACGCAGGGCGTTGGGTTCACCGACGAGGTTACGGATAGCGACCTCGCGGCGATCATCGGCGCCGCGGGCACCCGGCTTGCCGACGCGTCACCCGTCGCGCTGACGCTCGCGCCGCCCCGGGTGGCCTCGGAGGGCATCGCCTGCAGGGTCTGGCCGGAGGAGGCGTTGACGCGAGCCCGGGACGCACTGAGGGCCGCGGTCGGCGAAGTGCGGGGAACCGAGCGGATTCCGGAGGGACCGGAGTGGTCGCCTCACGTCAGCGTCGGGGTTGGCCGTATACAGAGGCAATCCCTCGGCGATGGCAGTCGCCGCGATCATCAGGCCGGCGAGCCTGCCCCGTGGCTTGCGCCCGGCGGCGACCACTGCCCTGAGTTGGGCCATGACTTGGCTCTACCCGGTATCGCATGGTCCTGACCTGCGCGTTTTCGGTTCGCGTGAGCTTAACTTGCGCACTAGGCGCGGCCCGCGGGCAGACGAGATCGGCTTTCCGAATGATCCGCGCCGGCCTGGAGGGCCTGGCCGGCGGAGAGGACTACGTCGACCTCCTAGCCGGGGATGTGGTCTTCGAACGAGTGCGTCGCACGCGGTGGGCGCGGTTCCGGTGGCCGCGCGACTGCGCGAGGTAACCGGGGGGTACATCGCCTGCAGGCCCGTTGTCTGCGGGCGTGAGACCAACCAGCGGAGGTCCCCAGATGGCCGAGCTCCCGCCGCTCCCGGACGGAATCGTGGTGAACTACTTCATAGTCTCAGACGATGTCGAGCGGTCTGCGCGCTTTTATACCGAGGTGCTCGGCGGCCGCGTGGTCTTCTCCCCGGTGCCGACCGTTGTCGAACTGTCCAACACTTTTATCGTCATCAATGCCGGTGGAGGCCCGACCGACGACAAGCCGGCGGTCACCCTGGAGACACCACGCGATCCCGGCCGGGCCAGCAGCTTCGTCAACATCCGGGTCAAAGACATCCGGGCCGCGTACGCCGCATGGACTGCCCGGGGGGCTGAGTTCCTGACCCCGCCGAAACAGCACCCTTACGAGACCCGCTGCTACATCCGCGATCCCGACGGTCATCTGATCGAGGTGGGCCAGACCACGGACCCGGAGGGAGACTGGATGCCGGCCGGCTGGTCACCGGACACCCCCGCCGGGGAGTCTTGACCACCGCCGTCATCGGCACCAGCGGCAACCGTCCGTAGCCACCGGACTCGCGCAGCCGGTGAGACCCGCGGCTCGCGAGCGCTGGCCGTGAGTCGCCTGAACGCCGGCGGCAAAGACCAGGCTCCGCCGCGGCCAGCGCCGAAATGCCGGCGGACACCGGCGAGCCTCATCCGCGCGGCCCTACGACCACTTCACCGGCGGAAAGACGAACCTCGCGGCCTCTTCCATCAGCTTGGTCTCAAGCTGACCTATCTCCCGGGGAGGCGACTTGTGAAAGCCCAGATCTCGGCTCCACATTGGTATTTCGAGAGTGTCC
>JASHPP010000047.1 GCA_030038035.1 Trebonia sp. | reverse complement strand
GCTGGGAATCCCGGGCGTGCGCGCCGGCCGGCGATGGGGGCGGCAGCGCCCTGGCGCGGCGCGCGGGCAGCATCGCGGGCGGAACCCGCCCCTCGGTGGGCGCGCCGGAAGCCTCCGGCGGAAACGGGGTTCCGGCGGGCGGATCCGACGCTGGCGACATGACTAATCCGTTCCGGGACGCGGGACGCGGGATGCGCGGGGTGCACACGGGATGCACAAGGGATTCTATGGCGAGATCAGGGACGAGTTCGGCTGAAGTTGCCAGCCGGGGCCGCGCGGGCCATGAACGCGGAACGCTGAACGGAACGACAGCCCCTTCGTCAGACGAAGCCGTTGCGGCTGAGGCTGGCCGGGTCGGGCTCCGCGCGGGGCAGCGACACATCGCCGGTGACGTCCGCGGCGAGCCGGATGCGGTCACCGTCGACGAGCCGCACCTCCGTGCCCGGCAGCACCCGGTCGCCGTTGACGAAGGTTCCGTTGGTCGATCCCTCGTCCCTGATGGAGGCCCGGCCCCCGTCGTCGACCATGACCGTCGCGTGTCGCCGTGACACGTTGTCGTACTGGCCGAACGCGGCCGCCACCAGCGACTGGGCAGGGTCTCGGCCGAGGATGACGGACGTGCCCGCCGGGACGTCCACGTTCCCGGTAGGGAACGAGATCCGCAGCACGACAGGGGAGATGCGGCGGCGCGCGCCAGGCAGCGGCTGCCTGCACTGGGTGCAGACCACGTCGGCAGGGTCTTGCACCATCGCGCCGCAGTGGGGACAGAACGGCCTGCTCTCACCAGACCGGATGTACTGCTGTGAGACCGTCGGCGATGGTATGTCGTCGTCGGCGTACGGTGTGTGCGGCAGGTTAGCGCCACACCGGAAGCAGATCAAATCCTCCGGCTGCACCTTGACGCCGCAGTCTGGGCACGTCAGGATCGCCATCTCCTCGCTCTCAGGCGGTAAGCCGTCCTCAGCTACCTTACCGCCGCGGGGCCGCCCTGCTCTAGGTATCGCGCACTCCGCCAGGTGATCGCCCGAACGGCCGCGGGGAGGGCACGCGAGACCGGTCACACCGGCTGCGCATAACCCACTAGTAATTACATAATCAATTATTCCGAACGGAGCCGTTTGCCTCCGTCCCGGCTACCGGACTCCGCGGGCCGGGTGGCGCGCGTCCAGGCTGTCGCCACTGCTGCTCCTGCGCACCGGGGTGCTGGCCGTGCACGCGATGAATGTGTGCATGATCACCGCGGGAAGACGCGGCAATGATTAGGCTGCGGCGGTGCCGTCGGCTCGCCGGCCAGGCACGAAGATCTCGCCCGCACCGCGCTGTGGACCTGCGGGCCAGTGCCTCCCGGTGCCTCCCGTGCGAGGTCCGCGGCCTGCCGAGCTCGCCTGGCCCGGCGCGGCTGGGCACGGCCGGGCGGAACTGAACGTGAGCGCGCCAGCCGGACCGGTGACGGAGGATGTGCGAATCTTTGGCAAAGTTCACGCTCATTCCGGCCGAATGCCCGGTCGGGGGCGACCAATTGATGATTATATGTCCCTACCCGTTTTGTAACGCTAGCTGGAAGAGTGGCCTCGGCCGTCCTGTCGTCCTCGAGCAGCTGCGACCGCTGCAGAGGGAAGGGAGTGGGAAGTGCCGATCATGAGCGGCTTGCCCGTTCGTAGCCCGGTGCAAGTCCAGGTGGCACTTGAAGCTGCGAGGTGCGAGCGCAGTGCGCAGTAGACGATCGATGACCAACGGAAACGGCGGTCCGCAGACGCCGGCCTCGGGTCTTCCGTTCAACGGGGGCGGCAGCCCGGGCGCCGGCGGACCACCGGCCGTCGGCCAAGGTCAGGGCGGACCCGGAGCCGGAGGTTTCGGCGGGCCAGGCGCCCCGGGCGGCCCGGGCGCCCTGGGCGCCCCGGTGGCTCAGTCTGGCCTAGGGGGCCAGCCAGGCCAGGGATTGCCTGTTCCCGTCACGCATGCGCGCCGTGGCGGAGGGCCGTCCGGCGCCAGCGCCGTCTCCGCGGCGGCTCCCCGCAAGAGCTCCCGGCTGGCGCTGCGCAACTGGCGAGTCTTCTGGCGGCTCGTCGCGATCATCGCGGTGCCGACCGTCACCGCCCTCATCCTCGGCTCGATCCAGATCTCCAACTCCTTCGGCAGCTACCAGGCCTACAAGCGCGTGCAGACGCTGGCCAACCTCAACGTCGTCGTGGTTGCCGCGGTCGGCGAGCTCGCCGATGAGCGCGACGCGATCGCGGGCTACGTCGCGTCCGGCCGGACGAACTCCCAGATGCTGGCCACGATCACGAAGGACGAGAGCGCGACGCAGGCGACGCTCGACCAGATCAGCGCGCAGGCCGGAGCGGTCACTGGCAACGGCAGCTACCGGCAGCAGACGGTGCTCGACCTGACGAACGGCGTGCTCGCCGCCATAGCGGACCTGAAGTACATCCGCGAGGCCGCGCTGGGCGCCCAGTACCACTACCCGGCGATCGCCGTCATCAACGCCTACGACCAACGGATCACCGCCTTCGACACCTTCAGCAACGACATCGCGGCCGGCAGCGGCAACGACACGCTTGAGAGCGACGTCTCCGTGCTCAACGCGCTGCTGCGGATGGAGGACGACGCCTCACTGCAGCGCGCCCTCCTGTACCAGGCGCTGGCCAGCACGCCGCCGGTCCTGAGCCAAGTCGGGCTGTCCGACCTGACTCAGGCCTCGGAGCAGCAGCAGGCGGACACCACGCAGTTCGGCACGGTCGCTTCAGTGGCCGAATCGCAGACGCTCAACAACACCGTCAGCGGCCCGCAGGTGGACGCGGCCAAGAGCCAGGAACTGCTCGCGATCACCCAGGCCACCAACGGCCAGCCGCTCAACGTCCCCGACCCGCAGGTTTGCGGCACGCAGACGCAGGCCGTCTGCTGGTACAACAACCAGACCGCGCAGATCGAGGACATGCGGCAGGTCAGCAGCGGGCCTAACGGACTGGTCGAGCAGATCACCGCGCAGGCCAACTCCCTGGTGTCGGGCGCGCTGCGCAACGTGATCGAAGTCTCGGTGGCGACGCTGCTCCTGCTGCTGCTCGTGCTGCTGATCACCACGGTCGTGGCCCGCTCCATGATCCGGCCGCTGCGCAAGCTGCGCGCCGACGCCCTCGAGGTCGCGGGCAGCAAGCTGCCGGAGATGGTGCGCCGGCTGAGCGAGAGCGAAGGCGGCGACGAGAGCGTCGAG
>JASHPP010000428.1 GCA_030038035.1 Trebonia sp. | reverse complement strand
GCGATGCTCGGCGCCGCCGCGGCGGCCTGCCTGCCGCGGCCCGCCCGCGTGGGGCTGCTCGCCGGCATCGTGGCGCTCACGGCCGCGTCAGAGAAGGTCAGCTTCACCAAGGTCATCGCGGCGACGCCGTCGCTGCGCTGGCTCGACATGCTCGGCCGCCGCCCGGCCGCGGCGCCGCGGCAGGAGCAGTGACGGTTCCGGTCGCCGAGCGCGGCGGGGCTCGGCAGCGCAATCGCGGCATCGGCCGGGCGGCCGTGATGATCGGCGTGATCACCGTGCTCGCCCGCCTCGTCGGGTTCGGGCGGCAGGTGGTGTTCGCGCACACCGTCGGCACCACGTGCCTGGGCACCGCGTACACGACCGCCAACATGGTGCCGAACATCATCTACGACATCGTGCTCGGCGGCGCGCTGTCGTCGGTGGTGGTGCCGGTGCTCGCCGGCCGCGCCGGGCGGGGCGGGCCGGCCGGGCGGGAAGCCAGGCAGATCGCGTCGGCCCTGCTCACCTGGACCGTGGCGCTGCTCGTCCCGGTGAGCCTGCTCGTCGCGCTGGCCGCGCGCCCGATCGTCTCCGCGCTGCTCGGCGACGCGAGCGGCTGCCCGCGCGCCGACCTGGCCGGCGTCGGCGCCCGGATGCTCATCGTCTTCGCGCCGCAGGTCGTGCTGTACGGGCTGGCCGTGGTGCTGTACGGCATCTTGCAGTCCCACCGCCGGTTCGGCGGGCCGGCGGTCGCGCCGCTGCTGTCCAGCCTGGTCGTGGTGGGCGCCTACCTCGGGTTCGGCGTGGTCGGCGGGACGTACGTGAACCGGCTGCACTCGCTGCCGCCAACCGCCGAATACCTGCTGTCCGGCGGGACGACGCTCGGCGTGCTCGCGCTGGTGCTCACCGCGGTCGTCCCCGTCTGGCGGCTGCACATCGGGCTCAGGCCGGCCTGGCGGTTTCCCGGCAGGGTGGGCGTCCGCGTCAGGCGGCTGGCGATCGCGGGCGTGCTCACGCTGGTGGCGCAGGACGCCTCGGTCGCGGTGGTGATCGTGCTCGCCAACCGGTACGGGAGCCCGGGCGCCCTGGTGCTCTACGGCTTCGCGTGGGCGGTCTTCATGGTCCCCTACGCCGTGCTCGCGATCCCGGTCGCGACCAGCGCGTTCCCCGAGCTTTCTGCGCGCTCGGACCGCACCGGCCCGGGTCACGACGCGGCCGGGCCCGCCCCCCAGCCGGAGTTCGACGCGACCGCGGCGGCGTCGACGCGCGCGATCCTGGTGGCATCCTGGCTGGGCGCCGCGGCGCTGGCGGGGGCGCGGGTCCCGCTCGCGCACGTCTTCGAATCGCACAACGCGGCGTCGGCCGCGATGCTGGCGGTGGCGCTGGCCGCGTTCGCGCCGGGGCTCGTCGGGTACGGCCTGGCGGCCAACCTGTCCCGGGTGCTGTACGCCCAGGGGCGCAACCGGGCGACGGCGCTCGCGATCAGCGGCGGCTGGCTGCTCGTGATCGGCGCGGACCTCGCGATCGTGCCGCTCGTGCCGGGCTCGCGGGTGGTGCCCGCACTCGGGCTCGGCACCTCGATCGGGCTGACGGTCGCCGGGGTGGCACTGCTCGTGCTGGTCCGCCGCGAGCGCGGCGCCGCCGCGCTGGCCGGCCTGCTGCGGGCGTTCCTCGCCGGCCTGGTCGGATGCGCCGCCGCCGGGGCGGCGGGGTCGGCCGTCGCGTCCGTCGTCCGCGGCCGCGGGTTCTTCCCCAACGTCGGCATATCGGTGCTGGTCAGTGCCGTGGTGGCCGCGGTGTTCGTCGCGGTGGTCGCGAACGTGGACGGTGGGGACCTGCGCGCCGCCCTGGGCCGCCTGCGCACCCGCGTCCCGGCGGTCGAGCCGTGACCCCGGAGCGGATCGCGTTCGTGGTCGGGACCACCGCGGGCGGCACGGGCACGCACGTAACGATGCTCGCGGCGGGGTGCGCGGCGCGCGGGCTGACCGTGTCGGTTTTCGGGCCGGCGGAGGTGGGCCGCAGGTTCGGGCTCGCGTCCCTGTCCGGGGTGGCGTTCACCCCGGTGGAGTTCGCTGACCGCCCGCGGCCAGGCGACGCCGTCGCGGTGCGGTGCCTGCGGCGGTGGCTGCGTTCGTCCGCGGATGTGGTGCACGCGCACGGCGTGCGCGCCGCGGCGCTTTCCGCCCTGGCGCTCGGCCGCGGTCGCGATCCCGGCCCCGCTCTCGTGGTGACGGTGCACAACGCCCCGCCGAGCGGGGCGCTGGCCGCCCCGATCTACCGGCGACTCGTACGGATCGCCGCGCGCCGCGCCGACCTGGTCCTGTGCGTCTCCGCTGACCTGGAGGAACGGATGCGCAAGGCGGGCGCGCGCCGGGTAGCGCGCGCGGTCGTCCCCGCGCCCGCCGTCTCCGCCGCCACACCGAGCCCGGCGCCCGCGGCCGGTTCCGCCCGCCCCATGGTGTTCGCCGCGGGACGACTTGTGACACAGAAGGGGTTCGGGACGCTGCTGGAGGCGGCTGTCTCCTGGCGGACCATGACACCGGAACCGCTGGTCGTCATCGCCGGCGACGGGCCGCTGTCGGTCAGCCTGCAGTCCAGGGCGGTCTCCCTCGGGGTGGACGCGAGATTCCCTGGGCACCGCGACGACGTGCCCGCGCTGCTGGCGGCGGCCGCGGTGTTCGTGCTGCCCAGCCTGTGGGAAGGCCAGCCGCTTGTGCTGCAGGAGGCGCTGCGCGCGGGCGTGCCGATCGTCGCCTCACGGGCCGGCGGAATACCGGACCTCACCGGCAACGGCGCGGCGCTCCTCGTGCCGCCAGGGAACCCCGTGGGCCTGGCGAACGCGGTCCGGTTGGTGCTCGAAGACCCGGCGCTGGCCGCCCGGCTGCGGGAGGCGGCGGCCAAGCGGGCTGCCGCGCTGCCCACCGAGGACGACGCGGTGACCGCCGCGCTTGAGTCGTACGCGGCTGCTGGCAAGCTCGCGACTGCGGCGCGGCGTCGCTCCTGAGATACTGGCCTCGTGCCGCTCACCGCCACGTGCCTGTGCCTGCTCACCCGGATCGGCGGCGACGGCCAGCGCCAGGTGCTCCTCGGGCACAAGAAGACCGGCTTCGGCACCGGGAAGATCGTCGGGCTCGGCGGGCACGTCGAACCCGGGGAGTCCCCGGCCGACGCGGCCGCCCGCGAGGTGAAAGAGGAAGCGGGGATCGACGTGCCGCCCGCGGCCCTGCACGAGGCCGCCTACGTGACGTTCCTGTTCCCTGTGTGCCCGCGGTGGGACATGACGGTCTCGATCTTCACCGGCGCCGACTGGACGGGCGAGGCGGCGGAGACCGCCGAGATCACCCCCGAATGGTTCCCGGTCACCGGCCTTCCGCTCGACCGCATGTGGGACGACGCGAGGTACTGGCTGCCGCGCATCCTCGCCGGGGAGCGGGTGCGCGCCACGTTCACCTACGCCGACGACTGCGAAACGGTCGCCGAAGCAACTCTCGCCCCGCTAGCCACGTGAACAGCCCTGCCCCATCGCCCGCGCCGCGTTGTCGCGAAGACTCATTTTATCGAGTAGAGATTTTGCACTTCCGGGTACACAAGTCTTCGTCCAGAAAAAAAGTCTTCGCGATCCGGCGTCTCCCGGCCATCCGCCGCGAGGCGACCGACGTCAACGGTCTCGGACGGCATCACCGAAGCCAGTCGGCGGCGATGTGCTCCGCGAGCCGCTCGACGAGCGGCCCCGCGTTCGCCATGGAGCGGCCCGCGTCGGGTTCGATGGCGGTGAGCGGATAGGCGGCCGCGATCCCGGCCGCGGCCAACTGCGCGGCGGACAGCGTGCACACCCCGGCGACCGCGACCGCAGGGACCGGCGGATCGTGCGCGGCGGCCGCGCGCGCCACGCCTACCGGGGCCTTGCCGCGCAGCGTCTGCGCGTCGAGCGCGCCCTCGCCGGTGATCACCAGCCGCGCGCCGTCCAGCTGCCGGCCGAACGAGAGCATGTCGAGCAGCAGCGCGATCCCTGGCCGCAGCCGGGCGCGCAGGAACAGCAGCGC
>JASHPP010000427.1 GCA_030038035.1 Trebonia sp. | reverse complement strand
CTTGCCGTTGATGATGGCGTTGGCGCCCACGATCGACGTCAGGTAGCTGGTCGCCCAGGAGGCCAGCGACGGGGTCAGCATCCGCTCCCATGAGTAGATGAAGTCGCTGGCGACGATGTCGCGGCCATTGTGGAACTTAACTCCCGGGCGGAGCTTGAACGTCAGCGTCGTGGAGTCCGCGGACATGACGGGGGGTGCCGCGGCGATGTTCGGCACCGGGCCGCCCAGCTGCTTGTCGTAGGCCATCAGGCCGCCGAAGAAGACCAGCTCGGTGATGGCGTCCCACGCGGTCAGGTTGTAGCCGACCGCCGGGTCGAACGAGTTCGGCGGGTCCGTCCACACCACGGACACCGTCCCGCCGTAGGCGCCGCCTGAGGCCGGCTGCGGTCCCGGCACGTACTCGCGGAGCTTGACGCCGCCGCCCGGCGCCGACTGGGTGGTGGCGGCCTGGGTGCCGTATGAGCAGCCGGCCAGGACGCCGGCGGCGCCGAGCAGCCCGGCCGCGCCGGACAGGCGCAGGAATCCGCGCCGGTCGGTCATCCAGGCGGGTGGCGCGGCCTTTCCCGCCGGGCCTGTCCGGCCTGGCGGGGGCAGTCGTCTGGGCGGGAATCCCTCTGGGGTGGACATGTCGTGTCAGCTCCTCGCGATCGGGTCAGTCAGCGTGGGAAATCGGTCCGTGGCCTGGCGCGCCTGCGCTGACGTCGGCGGCCGGGCCGCCGAGCCGCCTGGTGACGTAGCGGCCGACGTCGGCGCTCGGCTGTTCCATCGGGGCCATGTAGCCGGACGTGAACATCCGCGAGCCCATCCCGTCCTGGACTTGCTCGCAGATCGACCAGTCCTGGCGGTTCACCAGGTCCCAGAACTCGACGGCGTCGCTGGGATCGAAGTCGGCGCGGGCGATCTCGGCCGGGTGGAACAGGAAGTCGCAGAGCACGGTCGTGTGCCCGGCGTCGTGCGGCCACAGCGTGAACGCGGCCACGTGGTCCGATGACAGGCTGAGCATGAGGTTGGGCAGGATGAGCTCGCCGCGGTGGCGGGCGATGTCTTTTTCGCTCAGCCCGGGGAAGGGCGCGCGCCTGGTCGTGCCGGTCGCCGTGAACGTGTAGGCGCCCTCGCGGTGCGGGATGCCGGCGTCCCAGTCGAGGTCGTTGCCCCCGCCGCGGCGGAACGCGGGGACCAGGTCGCACAGTTCCGGGTGGACCGGGCCGCAGTGGTAGCACTCGTTGTAGTTCTCGCAGATCACCTTCCAGTTGGCGGCGACGTGGTAGACGCGCCTGCTGGCGGTCCGCAGTTCCGCGAGCGGATAGGCGGCGAGGCGGGTATCGGCCCCGTCCAGCTGGCCGGCCAGCGGGCTTTCGCCGCCGCGCTGGTCGAGCCGGACGAAGATGAAGCCGCCCCAGGTGGCGACGGCGACCGGGTGCAGCGCCAGCCGGTCCCGGTAGCGGCGCAGGTCAGGCAGGAACGGCGCGGAGCGCAGCAGCCCGTCCAGGCCGAAGGTCCAGCCGTGGTAAGGGCAGCGGATCGAGCCGTCCGCGCGGCCGCTGCGCTCCGGGTTCGCCGCCGGCTGGGCGTCGGCCGCCGGGACAAGCCGGCACCCGCGGTGCCGGCACAGGTTGTAAAAGCCGGCCAGCGAGCCGTCCTTGCCGCGGACCACCAGGATGCTCTCGCCTGCCACGTCGGCGGTCAGGTAATCCCCCGGCGCGGCCAGCGACTCCGCTCGCCCGGCGCAGAACCAGTCCGCGAACAGGACGCCCTCCCGCTCCCTGGCGAACGCGTCCGCCGAGAGATAGCTGGCAGCCGGCAGGCTGCGCTCTAGCGGGATCTCTGTGCTCACCGCTGCCTCCTGTCCGCCCGGCCTCCCCTGCGTCGGCCGGGGCGCTGGTCAGTCGTCGGAATAAGGGTTCGGTGCCTGGATCGGCTTGCCCTCGGCGAACCGGCCGGGGCGGAACGCGGTCACGTCCACGCTGTCCCGTGCCGGGCCGGCGATCAGCCCGGCCAGGCTCTCGCCCACCGCGGGCGCGATCTTGAAGCCCATGCCGGAGAAACCGGCCGCCACGATCAGGCCGTCAAGGCCGGGCAGCCGCCCGAGCAGCGGCCGGGCGTCGGGGGTCATGTCGTACACGCCGGTAACCCCGCCGGTGATGCCGGCGTCCGCGAGCGAGGGGACCCGGGGCAGGGCCGCCTGCACCAGCGGCACCAGGTCCTCCTGGGTCGCGCTGACCCCGGTGTCCGGGTCCGCGCCGCGCGGGCCGGCGAACGAGCCGACCAGCGTCATCGCGCCCCCGGCCTCCGGCCGGAAATACGTCGCGGTGACGGAGTCGATGCAGGCCACGGGGGCGCCTTCGCCCGCCCGGTGGGCGAGCACGGCGACCCGGTGCAGCTCGGTCTCGATCGGCGCCGCGACGCCAGCGGTCCGCAGCAGCGGCGGGGACCACACCCCGGCGGCGAGTACCACCGTGCCCGCGTACTCGCGGCCGCCGTGCTCGCCGGTTTCGACTCCGATCACCCGGTCGCCGTCGGTGAGCAGCGACCTGACCGGCGTGTTCGGGCGGTACCGCACGCCGCGGGCCCGGGCGGCGGCCAGCAGGTCGCCGGCCACGACGGCGCCGTCCCCGTAACCGCCGTCCGGCTCCCACGCGGCGCACTCGATGTCGTCGGTCCACAGCCCGGGCGCCACTTCCTTGACCCCGGCGGC
>JASHPP010000426.1 GCA_030038035.1 Trebonia sp. | reverse complement strand
CGCCCATCAGGGCAAGCAGGTCACCGGCGGTCCCGGCGCTGGCGCCACGGTCGCGCAGGATCGTCGGCAGCCAGGACAGCGCCGCGTAGTACAGCAGGCTCTGGATGCCCATGAACGCGGTGACCTGCCAGGCGAGCGCGTGCCGGTGCACGGCCACCCGGTGCGGTCGCGCCGCAGCGGACAGGGCCGGGCCAGGGGATGAAGCCGGGATCGTTCGGGGGACATGTCGTGCCTGCGGAAGCCAGAGCAGGGCCGCCAGCGCCGCGGGCCCGGCCAGCCAGCCGAGCGTGAGCGGGACCGAGCCGCCGGTGCCGTCCCAGAGCGGCACGCTGACCAGCGACCCGGTGATGGCGCCGACGGACAGCGCGGTGATGTACAGGCCGATGAGGAAGCCCGCGCGTTCCGGCCACCGCCGCTTGATCAGGCTGGACAGCAGGACGTTCATCACCGCGATCGCGGCCGCGGCGAGCACAGTGCCCGGGAACAGCAGCGCGCCCGGCGCCGCGCCGCGCAGCAGGAGGCCGACGGCGAGCGCGACCAGCGCGGCCAGCAGCACCCGCTCCTCGCCGTGCCGCCTGCTCAGCAAAGCGGCGAATCCGGAGACGACGCCGAAGCAGATGACCGGCGTCGCCGCGAGCACGGAGATCTCGGCCGTCGACAGGTGCAGGCTGGCGGCAAGCTCGGGGAAGACCGGCGGCAGGCTGGTGATCGCGCCGCGCAGGTTGAACCCGAGGGCGGCCACGCCGACGACGAGCAGCGCCCGCTCCAGCGCGGCGGTCCGGCGGGACGCCGCGCCTTCGCTCCTGCTCTCATCCGGCTTCGCCGACCGCAACCGATTCACGAGCATCTAACGGTACCCGAAACGCGCCGCGTGGTGGTGATGCGCGATTGCGAGGCCGGGGGGCCGGTGGCAGGCTTGGGTGGTGCTCACCAGGCTGGTCAATGTCGTGATCGACGCGGCCGACCCGGCGCGGCAGGCGAAGTTCTGGTCGGCGGCGCTGCGCTGGGAGATCCCTTTCGCCGAGGAAGCCGGGGCCGCGGTGTGGCCGCCGGGCTACAGCTACCCGCAGCCGTCGGCGCTGCCGTTGGTCTTCGTGGCCGTGCCCGAGCCGAAGACAGGCAAGAACCGGCTGCACATCGACATCGCGACGACATCGCTGGCGCACCAGGATGCCGAATTCGACCGGCTGACGAGGCTGGGCGCGGTCCCGGTGGACATCGGCCAGGGCGACGTGCCGTGGATAGTGCTCGCCGATCCCGAGGGCAACGAGTTCTGCGTGCTTGACCCGCGCCCGGTCTACGCCGGCACAGGGCCGGTCGCCGCGGTGGTCTGCGGCTGCCGCGACCCGCAGGCCCTGGCGGGCTTCTGGGAGCTGGCGTCGGGCTTCACCAGGCAGGCGGCCTGGGACGGGTTCGTGTCGCTGCGCTCGCCGGCCGGTACCGGCCCCTTCCTCGAGCTGCTGCGGGTGCCTGACGCCAAGACCGGCAAGAACCGGGTCCACCTGGACCTTCGGCCGTGGCCTGGTGCCGAGCACGCCGCCGCGGTGGCCGGGCTGCGGGCGGCCGGCGCGACGCTGGCGGAGGTCGGCCAGCACGACGTGCCATGGACCGTGCTCGCCGACCCTGAGGGCAACGAGTTCTGCGTGCTGCGGCCGCGCTGATGGCTGCCCGGTGACCCCGCGATGACCCCGGCGTCCCCGCCGTCCCCGCCGTCCCCGGCGTCCCCGGCGCGGCAGCGGATCCTGGACGCGGTCGCGGCGGAGCTGCGCAGGCTCGCCAGGTACGACGACGAGTCGATCGTGCACGATGCCTGGATCCGGCAGCGCTATGACGGCGGCTTCGCCGCCAGCTACGCGCCGGCCCGGTCGGCCGCCGTGCGCACCGCCTGGCACGAGGCCGGGCACGCGGTCGCGGCGCTCGCGGTCGGCGCGCGGTTCAGTTCGGCGAGCATCCGGGCCGGCGCGGCAAGCTCGGGGCGGGTGCACTCCATCCGCGGGGGCGGTGAGCTCGGGTTCGCCATCGACGCCGCCGGGCAGATCGCCGAACGGCTGCGCGACTGGACGCTGCCGGCGACGGAGGAGGACCTGCGGGCGTGGCTGGCCTCCTGGCGGGGTGACGGCGGCGACGCGCGGCGGTTCCGCGCGGGGATCGGCGCCAGGTTCGGCACGGACGAGGCGGCGGCGTGGCGCTACGGCGTGCGGCTGCTCACCCCGCTGCGGCCGCAGATCAGGGAGCTGGCCCGGGCCCTGCTCGTGTATCCCCGGCAGCTGCCGTACGAGGTTGCCGCGGCGGTCGCCGGGGTCACCAGTGGCGCCGACGGCGCAGGCGCCGGCGGCGGGGCCATGCGCGGCGGTCACCCGTAGCATGACCGCATGACCGCCGACGAGCTGCTCGCGTACTGCCTGTCCAAGCCCGGTGCGTGGCAGGACCGGCCCTGGGAGGGTGACGTCGTCACCAAGGTCGGCCAGAAGATCTTCGCGTTTCTCGGCTCAGGCGAACCGCTCAGCGTGGGCCTGAAGTGCGGCGCCAGCCGCGACGTCGCCGACGAGTGGCTGCTGCGCTACCCCCGCGACGCCGCCGTGATGGCCTATATCGGCCGGTCCGGCTGGAACAGCCTGCGGATCGGCGGCTCCATCCCCGACGACGAGATCATGGAGGCGATCGACGCCTCCTACGCGGCCGTGCTGCGCAAGCTCCCGAAAAGGGACCGCCCGGCCTAGAACGCGGCCGTCTCGGCGTCATTTGGCTCAGGTATTCGGGGTAAGGCTGGGCGAGCGCTGGTCGGCGACACGCCCGGGCCGCTGGCGCTTAGCCACTGATGACCGTGATGCGCTGGCGAACCGGAGTGCGGCGAGTGCCACGGTCCGCAGCGCGGCGCGCCAATTATCGCGAAGACTTTTTTAACGTGTAGAGATTTTGCAGCTGTAAGTATAAAAAAGTCTTCGAGATCATGGCCCGGGCGCGGAAGTCTCAAGTGCAGGTTGGGACAAATCACGCGAAACGGGCCTGCGAGCACCGGCACCGGCAGGGCAACCGCTCGTCCGGGTCGCATTGATGTCCGGTTCCAGCTCCCGGTGACCGGACCAGCCGGGCCGCCAAGATCGACTTGGGCCGAACGGCATTGCGCCCGGGCGGTCAACTGACAAATGGCGGAAAAATTTTTGCTGACCCGTGAACCGGCCGCCTGGTCCCGTCCGTGTTCCTAGATGTACGGGGAACGCAGGTAAAAAACCCGCCCAATCTGGTCATCCCATGCAGGTGACGCCGCAATGCCCGTTCGGGGCCTGAGCGATCGTCACCCGCCGGCAGCTGTTCCGCAGCTCCGCCGCTTGTCGGAAGCGACGAGCACCACGAACCAGAAGGCGAGTTGATACCGATGCATCCCACCCTGATGAGCCAGCTCACCGCCGAACGGCAGGCCAGCCGGATCGCCGAAGCGGACCGGCAGCGCCTGGCCAGGCAGGCTCGCGCGGCCCGCAAGGCGGCAACCACGGCCGTCCCGTCCGGGCCGGCCCGCCAGCCGCTCCGCGTGCCACGGCTGCCCGTGTGGCTGCGCCACCGGGTTCCCGCCTGACCGCATCGACGGCCGCCACTGCTCCCCGCGGCGGGGTCCGCAGCGCGCCGAGACGCTGCGGACCTCCTGCCGTCGGCCACCCACCTCGTGCGATCAAGCTCACAGCGTCAGCGGCTAGGCGGCATCCGCCAGCCGGCTGATGATTGACCCATATATGACCGTCTACCAAGCAGTTGTGCTGCTCGCGGCGGGCATTGGCGGCGGCGTGGCCAGCACGGTGGCGAGCGTCGCCAGCGTCGTCTCCTACCCCGTGCTGCTCGCGCTCGGCCTGCCGCCGCTGTCGGCCAACGTGACCAACACGGTGTCGCTCGTGCTCACCGGCGCCGGGTCGGTGCTGGGATCCCGGCCGGAACTCACCGGCCAGCGCGGCCGGACGCTGCGGCTCGCCGCGATCACGGCGCTCGGCGGGGCGGCCGGGGCCGGCGTCCTGCTGCTCGCGCCGGCCGGCGCCTTCGGCGTCGTGGTTCCCGTGCTGATCGGCGGCTCCTCGCTCGTGCTGCTCGCCCAGCCGATGATCAGGGGGCTGGCGCCGCGGCCGGGCGCCGAACGGTCCGGGCGCCGCCTGGCGGGAGTGTTCGCGGTGGCGATGTACATCGGCTACTTCGGCGCTGCGGGCGGTGTCCTGCTGCTCGCCATGCTGTGCACGATGATCAGCGAGTCTCTCGTCCGGGTGAACGCGGTCAAGAACGCGATCACCGGCGCGGCCAACGGCGTGGCGGCGATCATGTTCGCCGCATTCGCGCCCGTGCACTGGGCGTTCGTCTCGCCGCTGGCCGCGGGCTTCCTCATCGGCGGGCTCACCGGGCCGCGCCTGGTCCGGCGGCTGCCGGTACGGGGGCTGCGGGTCTTCATCGCGGCGTGCGGGCTCGCGCTCGCGGTCAGGCTGGGCGTCGCCGCCTACCGGTAGGCGGGAGGCTGGCACGGTTCATCCGCCGCCGCCTCGCCGCCGGCCTTCCCGCCGCCGCGAAAACTACAGCGCAGTTGCTTAATTGGCGGGAATTGCCCATTGTTACGGCTGATTTAATTTTTGCGTGCGCGACATGCCCGGCATATCGATAAATAGCCTACATAGGCAATTACATTCGTCTATTCTCGCCGTATACACGCCAGCGACCTGCGTCGCTGGCGACCCAGGAATCCGGGGGCGGCCCAGGGGCAAGCGGCAGCGGACCTGGCCACGCCCGGCACACGGCGGTCCTGCGCGCCTGTCCGCACGAACGCAGCGCGCCGCCACGCTAACGGGGCGTGATTTTCCGTCACGCGCGTCCCTCGCGCCCACGGCGGGAGCAGTTTCACATGGCAGTGCTCATCCTCATCGTCATCGTCGCCGCAGCCGGGTACTACGTCTCGCTGCGCATCCACCCGTTCACCAAGTGCCGCGTCTGCAATGGCGGCGGCAAGCACACAGGCAGCGTGTACACCTACGCGGACCGCAAGTGCCGCAAGTGCGGCGGCAGCGGACGCAAGGACCGGCTCGGCGTCAGGCTGTTCATCCGGTGAGTCGCCGCGGTCCGTTCGGGATGAAAGTCATGATTCGCCCGAACGGACCGTCGCGTCTGTCCAGCGGCGCCCGAGCAGCGCGGAGCGGGCGGCCGGCCACGTGCCCAGGGCTGCCCAGCGGCGCTCACGAACACCTCGCCTCACTGCTCACCAGGCGCATCCGCCTCCTGTAACACGCTGCGGGTCCCGTTCGCTCCCCGGCTGGCGGACGTCAGCGTCCAGCGAAATCTAAGGATCTTCTAAGGATCAGGCCCTAGCGTGACATCGATCGATAGATCACAATTGAGCATCGGCATGGCAACAGCCGATGCAAGTTCTGGTCGTTTGCCGACATTGCCCGATTTTAGGGTCGAATGTGGATAAACCCGGCGCTCGCCGTCGGCGTGGGGCGGTGCATGGAGGTGGGTGGATGAGGTCTCCGCTGCGCCGCGCCATCCGCGCCAGCCGCGCGCTTGCCCAGCGCAAGCGGCTCAGCGTTGCCGCCGCCCTCTCCACCGTCGCCGTGTTCGCCGTGGTGATAGGGGTCCCGGCTGACGGCGGCGCCTCGCGCCTCGCGGAACGGATCGGGCCTCCGGACCGGATGACAGGAACGTCGCTTACGGGTCAGGCCTTCGGCGGGGTGGCCGCCGTCGGCGCGCTGTTCACGTACGGCTCCGGCCGGCTTGGCAGTCACTTCTGCACGGCGAGCGTCGTGGACAGCCCGGCCGGCGACCTCGCCGTCACCGCGGCCCACTGCGTGACCGGCAGGACGGAGCAGATCGCGTTCGTCCCCGGCTATGCCGACGGCAAGGCCCCGTACGGGATCTGGCAGGTCACCCGCATCTACACCGATCAGGCCTGGCAGTCCTCCCAGAACCCGAACGACGACGTCGCCTTCCTGCGGCTGTCCCCGGCCGGGGACGGCGTCCCCATCGAGGACGTCACCGGCGCCGAACAGCTCGGCACCAGCCCGCAGGCCAGCACGCTCGTCCAGGTGATCGGCTACCCGGACGGCGCGAACGAGCCGGTGTGGTGCGTGAACTCGACGACGAGCTTCAGCCCCACCCAGCTCCAGTTCGACTGCGGCGGCTACACCGACGGGACCAGCGGCGGCCCGTTCCTCACCGACCTGTCCGCGACGACAGGCCAGGGCGTCGTGATCGGCGTGATCGGCGGCTACGAACAGGGCGGGCTGACGCCGTCGGTGTCGTACTCCGCGGTGTTCGGGACGGCGGTGGCGGCCCTGTACGAGACCGCGGTGGCGGGCGGCTGAGCGCCGCCGCACCAGCCGCGGACCGGCGGGGGCTGGAGAGACGGCCGGGACCGTTCGGGATAGTGGGCCTGTTATCTTTCCTGCGCCGGCGGGGGGACGATCGCGTCGATCTCCGCGAGCTCGGCCGCGGTCGGCTCCCACTCCCCCGCGGCCGCGTTGGCCTTGACCTGGTCCGGTGACGTCGCGCCGGCGATCACCGAGGCGCAGCCCGGCTGCGCGGCGAGCCCGCCGATAGCGATCTCGAGCACGCTCACGCCGTGCTCGGCGCCCCAGGAGATGAGCGCCTCCACCTTGGCGAGCTTGTCGTCGGTGACGTAGCCAGCGCGGGCCGCGAGCCGGGTGCCGGCGGGCACCGCCTGGCCGCGCCGCACCTTGCCGGTGAGCAGCCCGTTCGCCAGCGGGAAGAACGGCAGCACGCCGAGCCCGAAGTGGCGCGCCGCGGGGAGCACCTCCGCTTCCGCGCCGCGCTCGAGCAGCGACCAGTGGTTCTGGGCGGAGACGAACGGG
>JASHPP010000425.1 GCA_030038035.1 Trebonia sp. | reverse complement strand
ACGGCCTGCAGCCAGCCGGGCATGAACTTGGTCGGGTACAGCGCGCTTGAGCTGAAGAACAGCGGCATCGTGATCGCCTGGCCGATGCCCATCAGCCGGTCCCTGGCGAGCGCGACGCCGGCGATCGACATGGACAGGCAGGCGAAGAACGCCGAGCCGAGCACGAGGATGGCCATGGCGGCGATTATCTTCAGCGGGTTGTCGGTGAAGGCGACGCCGAGGATCGCGGCGATGATCAGGACGACCACGCCCTGGATCAGCGACCGCACGCCCGCGGCGAACGCCTTTCCCGTGATCAGCGCGGACCTGGGGGTCGGCGTCACCATCAGCTTGGTCAGCACGCCGGCGTCGCGTTCCCAGATGATCTGGATGCCGTAGAAGATGGCGATGAACAGCGCGGACTGCGCCAGGATGCCGGGCGACAGATAGGCCAGGTAGGAGACGCCCTTTGGCATGGGGATCGCATGCAGGCGGGTGAAGACCTCACCGTAGATCAGCAGCCACAGCGCTGGCTGGATGGCCCTGGTGTACAGCTCGGTGCGGTCGTGCCGGATCTTGCGCAGCTCCACCCAGCACAGCGTGGCGATGCGGCTGGCGAGCCGGCGCAGGCCGACGATCGGGTTATCCCAGGCGGCGCGCGGTGCGCCGGGCACGGCGTACGTCACGGATGCCTCCTTCTTCCTGTGCGTCGTCCAGGGTGTCGCCGGTGTAGTGCCGGAACACGTCGTCGAGCGTGGCGCCGTCGCCGAGCCCCGCCCGCAGGTCGGCGGGGCGGCCGGTGGCGCGGATCGTGCCGCGGTGCATCAGCGACACCCGGTCGCAGTACGCGTCGGCCTCGTCCATGTAGTGGGTCGTCATCAGCACGGTCATGTGGTGTTCCTCGCGCAGCCGCTCTATGTACTCCCAGACATCGCCACGGGCGATCGGGTCGAGGCCGACCGTCGGCTCGTCGAGGACCAGCAGCCGGGGCGCGTTGACCAGCGCCTGGGCGAGCTCGAGGCGGCGGATCATGCCGCCCGAGTACGTGCCGGCCAGCCTGTTGGCCGCCTCGGTCAGCCCCATCGCCCGCAGCGTTCCGTCCACAAGGTCCTTCCTTGCCTTGCGCGGCACGTCGAAGAGCCGGGCGAACAGCTGGACATTCTCGACGCCCGTCAGGTTCGCGTCCGCGGACAGCATCTGGGGTACGTAGCCGATCACGCGCCGCACCTGCATCGGATGGGCCACCGCGTCGATGCCCAGCACGGTCACCGTCCCTGTCGCCGGCTTCAGCAGCGTGGTCAGCATGCGGATCGTGGTGGTCTTGCCCGCGCCGTTCGGCCCGAGCAGGCCGAACATCTCGCCTGGCGCGATGTTCAGGTCGACGTGGTCCACGGCGGTGTGGGTGCCGAAGTGATAGCTGAGGTCCGCGCAGCGGACCGCGTACGTCGTGGTTTCCTCCGGTGCGATTTCGGCGGCGCCAGCGGTCACAGTTCCTCCATCTGCTCGGCCAGCCTGGCCAGCGCGGGTACGGCGGCCCTGATGGCCTGGCGGTCGGCCGCGCCGAGCTCCTCGAGCGCGCGGCCGGCCAGGTCGGCCCTGATGTCGTGCCACTGCCTGATCCGCGCGGTGCCCTCGTCGGTCACGGTCAGCTGGGCACAGCGGCCGTCGGACGCCGCCCGGCCCCGGCTGAGCAGTCCGTCCGCGGTCAGCTTGCTGACCATGGTGCTCACGCTGTTCGGGGCAAGGCGCAGCTCTTGCGCCGCCTCGGCGACGCTGATTCCCGGCCTGCGGGCGGTGAGGCGGAGCAGTTCCGAGCGCGCCGGCGGAAGCGCCTGCGCGTCCGCGGAAACGCGCACCGCCCGGCGGGCCACCCGCCGTACCGCTCCCATGGCCGCGAGCAGCTCAGCCGCCTCGGCCTTGGCTTGCTCGGCCGCGCCCGCTGACGCGCACCGCGCCTGGGCGTGCCGCGCGGAACTTACATCGTTCACAGAGCTAACTATATGAGGCATGCACGACAGGGCCAAGAGGTATCAGCCGGGGATCGCAGTGCGTAACCAGACCCCTTCGAGCAGGTGCGCCGTCAAGGCGCGGCCGGGGGATCGGGAACCGCGGCAACCCCGGAGCAGGTGCGCCGTCAAGGCGCGGCCGGGGGGTTCCGGGGGGTCGCCCCCCCGGGCAAACCAACCCCTCTAAAACCTCATCCAGTGCTGGTAGCACTCGTAGCCGGCGTCATGCCGGGCGAAGTGCGCGGCCTCCGAGCGCTTGACCGCGAGGTAGGCCGCCGAACGCAGCGGGCCGAGCGCCGACATCAGCAGCGAGTCCGCCGCCAGGGCGTCCACCGCCTCCGACAGCGAGGAGGGCAGCCGTATGACAGCAAGCCGGGACCGTTCGGAAGAAGAAAGGGTGGCGGGATCGACCAGGAGCGGCTGACCTGGATCGAGCCTGCGGCGGATCCCGTCAAGGCCCGCGTGGATGAACCCGCCGAGGGCGAGGTACGGGTTGCCGCTGGAGTCGCACGGCTTGAGCTCGAGGTTGACCGAGCCGGTCGCGCCGACGGGCGAGCAGATGCGGACCGCGGCCTCCCGGTTGTCGGGACCGTAGCACGCGTACGCGCCGGACCACGTCGATGGCGCGAGCCGCCGGTAGCTGTTCACGCTCCCGCAGGTCAGCGCCACGAGGGCGGGCAGGTGCGCGAGCACGCCGCCCACGAAGTGGTAGCCGAGCCGGGACAGCCCGAACTGGCCGGACGGGTCCGCGAAGGCGTTACCCCCGTGCGACCACAGCGAGGCGTGCAGGTGGGCGCCGTTGCCCGCCTGGTCTGGCAGCGGCTTGGGCGCGAAGCTCGCCCACAGCCCGTGCCTGATCGCGACCGCACGGACGGTCTCGCGCAGCAGGACGTGGTTGTCCGCGGCGCGCAGCGCCGTCGCGTGCCTGATGGGTATTTCCTGCTGGCCGTGACCAAGCTCGGGGTAATAGTGCTCGACCTCTAGACCTTGTTTGTTCAGCGCGCCGACGAGGTCGATCGTATAGTCGTGCGCTAGGTGAAAACCGGTAGCGGAGTAGCACAGGCTTTCGTCGATTGGCACGAAATCTGCACCGTCGCGGCGGCCGAGTGAGAACTCTGGCTCGAACGCCGCCTGCAGCTCGTACCCGTCGGCGCCCAGCTCGGCGATCGCCTGCCTGAGGAAGGTGCGCGCGCACCCGTCCCACGGCGTGCCGTCCGGGTTTACCTGGTCAGAGAGCATAGCGGCGACACCGAACGCGTAAGGCAACGTGACGAAAGTGTTAGGGTCCGGCTTGATCCGCACCTCGCCGACCGGCCCCATGCCGTCGACGGGCGCCAGTTCGTCCATCATCGACATCGCCATCATCGCCCGGGTGTGGCCGATGCCGCTGTCGATCCGCTCGGCGAGCCGCGCCGTCGCCGCCGCCTTGCCGCGGACGATCCCGCCGTGGTCGGCGTACAGGAATCGCACCAGCGAGACGTTCTCCTCGCGGGCTCGCCGCAGGATGTCGGTCATAGCGCGAAGAGTATCTTTCTGACCATGCCACCACGGTCCGGGGCGCGTGATCTGCGCGCGTCTGACTCAGACCGCGACCGGGTAGTCGCCATGCTGGCCGCCGCGCTCGCCGACGGCCGCCTCACTCCCGATGAGCATTCCGAACGAACCGAGGCGGCTCTTTCAGCCCGCACCCTGGGCGAGCTCGCGGGGCTGACCGCCGACCTGGCCCCGGCTGCCGAGCAGCCGGTCCATCTGGACGACAAAGTGGTCGCGGCGCTGGCGCGCACCGAGGAACGGCAGCCGGGCAGCCCGGTGGCCTCGATCGAGGAAGCGACCCGCATCCTGAACCTGCCCGCGGTCCGCGACCGATACGAGGAAGCCGCCGCCTACGCCCTGCGCGAGCGGTTCACCTACAAGGAGTTCCTCGCCGCCGTGCTCGGCGAGGAAGTCTCCCGGCGCAGGCGGCACCTGGTCCGGCAGGCGCACTTCCCCCGCGCCAAGCGGATCGAGGACTTCGACTTCGCCGCCAACCCCAACGTCTCGCCCGGGCAGGTCGCCGCCCTGTGCCACCCTGCCTGGGTGACCGCCGGGCAGCCGCTGTGCCTGATCGGCGGCTCCGGCACCGGCAAGTCGCATCTGCTCATCGGCATCGGCACCGCGATCGCCGAGGCAGGCCTGAAGGTCCGCTACACGACCACCGCGAACCTGGTCAACGAGCTCGCCGAGGCCGTCGATGACAGGCAGCTGAGCAAGGTGCTGGCCCGCTACGGCCGCTGCAACCTGCTCTGCCTGGACGAGTTCGGCTACCTCGAGCTCGACGCCGCGGGCGTCCGGCTGCTGTTCCAGGTCTTCACCGACCGCGAGGAACGCCGCTCGATCGCCGTCGCGTCGAACGCCACGTTCTCCGAGTGGAACCGGTTCTTCACCGACCCCAGGCTCTGCGCCGCGATCGTCGAAAGGCTCACCTACGGCGCCCAGATCATCGAGACCGGCAGCGAGTCCTACCGGCTCGTCCAGGCCGCCCGCGCGCGCCCCGAGCAGTAGCCGCGGGCCGGCGGCCCGCCGCAGGACGTCGGTCATGGGCAAAAAGGGTATGTTCTGACCATGCCACCACGGCCCGCGCCACGCGATCTGCGCGCGTCCGACTCAGATCGCGACCGGGTGATTGCCATGCTGGCCGCCGCGCTCGGCGACGGCCGCCTTACCCAGGACGAGCATTCCGAACGCATGGCGGCGGCTCTTTCCGCCCGCACGCTCGGCGAGCTCGCTGGGCTGACCTCCGACCTGGCCCCGCCCGCGCAGCAGCCGGTCCGGCTGGACGACGGGAAGGTCGTGGCGGCGGTGTTCAGCACCGAGGAGCGGCACGGCCGCTGGGTGGTCCCGCCGGTCATGACGTGCTCGGCCGTGTGCGGTGAGGCCGTGCTCGACCTGCGCGAGGCGATGCTGCAGGACCGGCACGTCGTGCTCAACGTGTACGCGTTCTTCGGCCGGGTGCGGCTGATCGTGCCGGCGGGCGTCGAGGTCGCGATGAACGGGACCGAAGTGATCGGCCGCCAGCGGGGCGCGACGGTGAAGTGGGTGCCGTCCTCCGCGGACGTTCCCGTGGTCGAGGTCCGCGGGCTGCTGGTCATGAGCGAGGTGCTTGTGCGCACGCCGCCGCGACCGCGCCGCTGGCTGCCGCGGCGGCGGCGAGCCTCGCTACCGTAACGCGGCGTCAGTCGTACTTGATCGAGCTGTACGCGCTCAGCTTCCACAGGGCGTGCTCGCTCCTGATGGACCTGATCGTGCCGGAACGGGACCGCATCACCAGCGAGTGCGTGGTGGCCCCGCCGCGCTTGTAGCGGACCCCGGCCAGCAGCTCGCCGTCGGTGATCCCGGTGGCCGCGAAGAACACGTCGTCGGAGGAGACCAGGTCGTCGGTGGTGAGCACCCGGTCCAGGTCGTGCCCGGCGTCGAGGGCACGGCGGCGCTCGGCGTCGTCGCGGGGGGCGAGCTTGCCGAGGATCACCCCGCCGAGGCACTTCAGCGCGCTGGCCGCGATGACCCCTTCCGGGGTCCCGCCGATGCCGAGCATGAGGTCGATCCCGGTGTCGGCGCGCGCCGCCATGATCGCGCCGGCCACGTCCCCGTCGGTGATCAGGTGAATCCGCGCGCCGCTCACGCGGACCGCCGCGATCAGGTCCGCGTGCCGCGGCCGGTCCAGGATGACCACGGTGACGTCGTTCGCCGAGATGCCCTTGGCCTTGGCCACCGCGGCGACGTTGGCGGCGGGGGGCGCGTTGATGTCGACCACGCCGGCCGCCTCCGGGCCGGTGGCCAGCTTGCTCATGTAGAAGACCGCGGACGGGTCGTACATCGAGCCGCGCTCGGCGACCGCGAGCACCGAGATCGCGTTCGGCATCCCGTTGGCGCACAACCTGGTGCCGTCGATCGGGTCGACGGCGACGTCGCAGGCCGGGCCGGTGCCGTCGCCGACCTCCTCGCCGTTGAACAGCATCGGGGCGTTGTCCTTCTCGCCTTCGCCGATGACCACGACACCGCGCATCGACACGGAGTTGATGAGCCTGCGCATCGCGTTCACGGCGGCCGCGTCCGCCCCGATCTTGTCCCCGCGCCCTACCCAGCGTGCGGCCGCCATCGCGGCCGCCTCAGTGACCCGGGCGAGTTCAAGCGCCAGGTTCCGGCTGGGCGCGTGCCGTCCCGGCTCAGGCGTCCCCGGTATGCCCGCATCGCGGGAGGTATCGATCTGCTCGTCCGTCATGGTGAATGTTCTACCCCGCTCGCGGCGTTAGCCGCGGCGGGGCCGGGCCTGGTTCAGGGCGCTGGCGAAAGTCTCGGGCGACTGCGCCCCGGACACCGCGAGCGCCATGTCGAAGACGAAGAACGGGACCCCGCCGATGCCGAGCTCGCGGGCCATCCGTTCGTCCTGCCGCACCGCGTCGGCGTACGCGTCACCGTCGAGGATCTCGCCGACCTTGCCGTAGTCGAGTCCCGCGTCCGCCGCCACCTCGGCGAGCACATCCCGGTCGAAGACCTGCAGCGCCTGCGCGAAGTAGGCCTCGTTGACCGCGGCGACGAGCTCGCGCTGCACGCCGCTCTCGCGGCCGAGGTGGAGCACGCGGTGGATGTCGAACGTGTTGCCGATGGGCCTGTCGGAGTCGAAACCGAGCCCCTCGGCCCGGGCCAGCGCGGCGACGCGCGCGTCGGCGGCGAGCGCCTCCTCTTCGGCCATGCCGTATTTCCTGCTCAGCATCCTCACGACGGTGTCCCGCTGGCCCTTGGGGTAGTCGGGATCCAGCTCGAACGAGCGGTACACGACCTCGACCTCGTCGCGATGCCCGAAGGCGCGCAGCGCCTTCTCGAACCGCGCCTTGCCGACATAGCACCACGGGCAGACGACGTCGCTCCAGATATCCACGCGCATGCCTACAGCCTAGATGCCGCGTCGAGCGGCCACGCGCGGGCGAGCGGCGGGCGAGCGGCTCAGAACGGGGCGCCTGCGGCGCCAGGGTCGGGCCCGGCGTCGTCGGGTTCGCGGGCCGCGATCGCGGTGGTCAGCCTGGCCCGGGCCCCGTCCAGCCATTCGGCGCAGATCGCGGCCAGCTTCTCGCCGCGCTCCCACAGGTCGAGTGACTGCTCGAGGGACAGCCCGCCCGCCTCGAGCCGCTTCACCACACCGGCGAGCTCGTCACGTGCCTGCTCGTAGGAGAGTGATTCACGATCTGTCACGAAATAGATCCTACTCGTGGTCGCCGTCGCCGGTGGCGACAGCGCGAACGGCGAGCTGGTCTTCCGCGAACCGTACGGTGAGCAGCTCGCCGGGGGACACCTGCGCGACCGCGCGGACCACGGCCGAGTCAGCGCGCTGCACGATCGCGTAGCCGCGCCGCAGCGTCGCGGCGGGCGAGAGCGCGAGCAGCCTGGCGCGCGTGTGGGCGATGTCGTCGCTGGCCCGCGCGAGGCTGCCGTCCAGCGACTGGCGGGCGCGCCTGGCGAGGGCGTCGACCTGCTCGGCCTGGCGCTCGATCTCGCGTACCGGGTCGGCAAGCGCCGGGCGCGACCTGACGGCGTCTAGCCAGGCTCGCTCGCGGTCCAGCCAGCCGAGCACCGAGCGGCGGGCCCGGTCGCGCAGCTGGGTGACCAGCGCGAACTCCTCCGTGACGTCGGGAACGACCCGTTTGGCCGCGTCGGTCGGCGTGGATGCCCGCAGGTCAGCCACGTAGTCGAGGAGCGGCGTGTCCTGCTCGTGCCCGATCGCGCTCACCACGGGAGTCCGGCAGGCCGCCACCGCCCTGATCAGGTCCTCGTCGGAGAACGGCAGCAGGTCCTCCACGGAGCCGCCGCCCCTGGCGATGATGATCACGTCCACGTCCGGGTCCTCGTCCAGCCGCCGCAGCGCGGCGATGACGTCCCCGGCCGCGTACGGGCCCTGCACCGCGGTCTGCTCGATCCTGAACTTGACGGCCGGCCAGCGGTGCTCGGCGTTGCGGACGACGTCGCGCTCGGCCGCGGACTCGCGCCCGCAGATCAGGCCGATCACGCCGGGCAGGAACGGCAGGGCGCGCTTGCGCTGGGGGTCGAACAGGCCCTCGGCGGCGAGCGCGCGGCGCAGCCTGTCCAGCCGCGCCAGCAGCTCGCCGACCCCCACGGCGCGGATCTCGAGTCCGGTCAGCGCGAACGAGCCGCGCGTCGCGTTGAACTCGGGCTTGGCGAACACGACCACCCGGGCGCCCGTCACGGGCGCGGGGCTGGCCGCCTCGAACACCTGCCGCGTGCAGATGACCTGGACGGAGACGGCCGCGACCGGATCCCGGAGGGTGAGGAACACGGCGGCGCCGCGCTTGCTGCACTCGGCGATCTGTCCCTCGACCCAGACCCGGCCCAGGCGTCCGATCCAGCCGCCGACGAGCTGAAGCACCGTCCGCACCGGGACCGGGGACTCGGCGGACGTCTCTAGGGCCATGCCACCATCCCACCACGGTCGGCGGACCGCGCGGCGCAGCCGCCGCGCGACTCGCCGGGGCGCGTGCTACTCCTCGGCGAGCTTGGCGATGCGGCGCTCGAACATGGTGATCACGTCCGCGCGGCCCGCGTGCCCCTTCTCGTACTCGATGAGCTGGCCGAGCTCGGCAGGCGTGAGGTTCCGGAGCCTGGCGCGCAGCGAGGCGACCGACAGGCTGTCGTAGTTCGGAACCGGCGGCTCGCCGGCCGCCGCCGCAGCCTCCGTCGGCAGCACCTTGACGTGCCCGCCCACCGCGGTCTCGGGAACGGCGGTCTCTGGGACCGCGGTCTCGGGAACCGCGGTCTCTGGGACCGCGGTCTCTGGGACCGCGGTCTCAGGCGCCGCCGTCTCCGGGGCAGCCGACTGCGGGGCGGCGGCCTCGGGGACGGCCGTTTCAGGAGCGACGGTGTCCGCGGGGGCCGCGGCGGACTTGTTCCGGAACTTGTCCGTGATGGACAGCAGCTGGCCGATTCCCGCGAACATGGCCCGCAGCGTATTCGCTGGGGCATCCTTGACGCGCTCGTTGACCTGCGGGACTCGCATAATCACACTCTCCTCGGAGGACGGGTACCACCAGTGTGCCGCAGCAGGGCCCCGTCCGTTGTGCCTTAGTTAAGGAGGTATCTTGGCGGTTTCCCGCCAGACACGCAAATGTGAAGCTGGCTGACACACGGCGTTATGCACGACCACCGATATAAAGCGGTCGTCTGGCCGGCGGACCGGGTCTCTCGCCTACCATGGGAGGCATGTCCGAGACCCACCGCCGGGTCCTGCTGGCGAAGCCACGAGGCTACTGCGCAGGGGTCGACCGAGCCGTGCAAGCTGTGGAGATCGCGCTTGACCGGTTCGGCGCGCCAGTTTACGTGCGCAAGCAGATCGTACACAACACTCATGTGGTCAACGAATTGGAGAAGCGGGGCGCGGTCTTCGTCGAGGAGACCGACGAGGTGCCCGAGGGCGGCGTCGTGGTGTTCTCCGCGCACGGCATCGCGCCTGAGGTGCGCCTGGCTGCGCAGCAGCGCGGGCTGCGCGCGATCGACGCCACCTGCCCGCTCGTCACCAAGGTGCACAACGAGGCGCGGCGCTTCGCGGCCGGTGACTACGACATCCTGCTGATCGGCCACGACGGCCACGAGGAGGTTGTCGGCACGACCGGCGAGGCCCCGGCGCGGGTCCGCCTGGTCGACGGGACCGACGGCGCGGCCACGGTCGAGGTGCGCGATCCGGCCAAGGTGGTGTGGCTGTCCCAGACGACCCTGTCGGTGGACGAGACCACCCAGACGGTCGCCGCGCTGCGGGAGCGTTTCCCGCAGCTGGTCGACCCGCCGAGCGACGACATCTGCTACGCGACCCAGAACCGGCAGGCCGCGGTCAAGGTGATCGCCCGCGAGGCGGACGTCGTGCTCGTCGTCGGCTCGCCGAACTCGTCCAACTCGGTCCGCCTCGTCGAGGTGGCCAGGGACGCCGGAGCGGGCGCTGCCTACCTCGTGGATGATGCCGGCGAGATCGAAGACCGCTGGCTGGCCGGGGCCGGCACGGTCGGCGTCACCAGCGGGGCCTCGGTTCCCGAGCAGCTGGTCAGCGGCGTGCTCGCCAGGCTGGACAAGCTCGGGTTCAGCGACGTGGCGGAGGTCGAAGCCGTCACCGAGCGGATGTCGTTCCAGCTCCCGCGCGAGCTTCGCAAATAGCGTCAGCACCGGCGTCAGCACCTGCGTCAAGATCGGCGTCGAGACCGGGCTCGGCGGCGAGCAGTTCCGGCGCGGACAGCGGCCGCGCCGTCTCCGCAATCGCCCCGGGCCCTGGCAGCTCGGCCTCCACGATGCCGAGCTCGGCAAGCCGCCTGGCGCTGACAAGCACCCGGCTTTCCAGCGACCCGACGGCGGCGTTGTAGGCGCCGACCGCGTCGGTCAGCGACTTGCCGAGCCGCTCCACGTGCCGCCCAAGCCCGGACAGCCGCTCGTGCAGCTGACGCCCGAGGTCGAACACCGCCCGCGCGTTGTCCGAGAGCGCCTGCTGCTGCCACGCGTACTGCGCCGTGCGAAGCATCGACACCAGCGTGGTCGGCGTGGCGATGTGCACCCGGCGCGAGATCGCATGCTCGAGCAGGCCAGGATCGCGCTCGAGGGCCGGCGCGAGGAACGCCTCGCCAGGGATGAACAAGATCACGAATTCCGGCGTTTCCCGCAGCGCGTTCCAGTACGCCCTGGCGCCGAGCTGGTCGACGTGCGCGCGCAGGTGCCGCGCGTGCGCGTTCAGCCGGTCCTCGCGCACCCCGTCGTCGGCCGCCTCGGCGGCTTCCAGGTAGGCGGCGAGCGAGACCTTGGAGTCGACGACGATGTTCTTGCCCCCGGCCAGCCGCACCACCATGTCCGGCCGCTGGCCGGAACCGAGGACGACCTGCTCGTCGAAGTCACACCGGTCCGCCATCCCGGCCAGCTCGACGACCCGGCGCAGCTGCAGCTCGCCCCACCGCCCGCGCGCCTCCGGCCGGCGCAGCGCGCTGACCAGCGCCCTGGTCTGCTCGCGCAGCTGCTCGGCGCCGCGGCGGGTGAACTCGACCTGCGCGGCGAGCTCGGCGTGCGAGCGCGTGCGCGCCAG
>JASHPP010000424.1 GCA_030038035.1 Trebonia sp. | reverse complement strand
GGCATCCTGCCCGCCTCGGTGAGGGCCTTGCGGAGCAGGAACTCGATCTGGGCATTCGTGCTGCGCAGGTCGTCGGACGCCCAGCGGGCGAGAGCGTCGTGGACGGCGGGATCGAGCCGCAGCAGGATCGTCTTGCGTTCGGTTGCCATGCCGTGGACGACTCTTACTGGTAGAGCGTGCCCGCGTTCACCACGGGTTGTGCGGCGTGTTCACTGCACAGCACGACCAGCAGGTTGCTGACCATGGCGGCCCTGCGCTCCTCGTCGAGGTCGACAAGGCCGTCGGAAGATAGCCGGGTCAGGGCATCCTCCACCATGCCGAGGGCCCCCTCGACGATGCGCTTCCTGGCGGCCACGACGGCTTCTGCCTGCTGCCTGCGCAGCATCGCCTGGGCGATCTCCGGCGCGTAGGACAAGCGGCTGATCCGGGACTCCCGCACGTGCACCCCAGCCGGGGCGACCCGCTCCGCGATCTCGGCGGTGAGCTCGGCGGCGATCTCCTGCTGACTCTCGCGCAGCGAGCGCGCGCCCTCCTGGCGGGAATCGTAGGAATAGCTGGTCGCGACGTGCCTGACCGCGGTCTCGGACTGGACCGCCACGAACTTCTCCAGGTTATCGACGCCGAACGCGGCCTTGGCGGTGTCCGCCACCTCCCAGACGACGACCGCGGCGATCTCGATCGGGTTGCCGTCCGCGTCGTTCACCTTGGCGATCGGGGTCTCGTCACTGCGGATCCGGGTGGAGATGACGCGTTTGCTGCAGAGCGGGACGACCCAGCGCAGCCCGGTGGTGCGGATCGTGCCGATATAACGGCCCTGCAGCAGGATCACCCGGGCCTGGCCAGGGCGCACCTGGGTGAGGCCGTGCAGGATCGGGAGCGAGATCGCGATGACCGCGACCGCGCCCCAGATCGTGCCGGCGTCCTTGCCGGCGATGCCCTGGGTCAGCAGCACGATGCCCCAGATCATCAAGGCGAGGCCGAAGGCGAAGATCAGCCAGCCGTCGGGCCAGGGGGCGATCCTCTCCCGCAGTTCCGTGTCCTTGCTTTGGCTTGCCTGCGGCTCCTGCATGGCCATGACCATCTGCTGCTCTCCCGTCCGGTTCAGGCGTTCCGCGATCTCCTCTGGACAATACTAAATCATAGTCATAGCATTGTGATATCACATTAAAGACACGTAGGGGAACCGGGGCAAGCGCCAGGGAGGCACGGGCATGGCAGTCATCGAGGTCGAGCACCTCACCAAGAGCTACGGGTCCGCCAAGGCGGTGGACGACATCTCCTTCCGCGTCGAGGCGGGAGAGATCTTCGGCATCCTCGGCCCGAACGGGGCCGGGAAGACCACGACGGTCGAGTGCATCGAGGGCCTGCGCACGCACGACAAGGGGTCCGTCCGGGTGCTCGGGCTCGACCCGCACGCCGACCACCGGGAGCTGACCCAGCTCCTCGGCGTGCAGCTGCAGGAGTCCGCGCTGCCGGACAAGCTCTTCGTCGGGGAGGCACTCGACCTGTACAGCTCGTTCTACGAGAACCCGGCCGACTGGCGGGCGCTGGCCACGACGCTGGGGCTGGTCACCAAGCTGGGCACGATGTTCAAGAACCTCTCAGGCGGCCAGAAGCAGCGGCTGTCGATCGCGCTGGCGCTGGTCGGCAACCCGCGGGTCGCGGTGCTCGACGAGCTGACCACCGGGCTCGACCCGCATGCCCGCCGGGACACCTGGGACCTGATCTCCGCGGTCAGGGACAGCGGCGTGACGGTCGTGCTCGTCACGCACTTCATGGAAGAGGCGGAGCACCTGTGCGACCGGGTCGCTTTGGTCGACCGGGGGCGGATCGTCGCCCTGGACACGCCCGCGGGCCTGGCGGAGAGCATCCAGGCGGGGATGACCATGCGGTTCGTGGTTCCCGGCACGTTCGCCGAGTCGCTGCTTCGCGCGCTGCCCGATGTCACCAGCGTCACCAGGCGCGGCGACACCCTCACCGTGACCGGCAACGGCAACGTGCTTGCCGCGGTCAGCGCCGAGCTGGCACACCGCAACGTCGCGCCGAGGCAGTTGCGGGTCGAGCAGGCCAGCCTGGAGGACGCGTTCCTCGAGCTCACCGGCCGGCGCGACGCCGCCAACGACAGTGACCAGGGCAAGGAGGGCTGAGCGATGTCAGCGATCACCACGGTCACCGGCACCACCGGGGCGCGTCGCGCCCGGCGGCCGTCGCCGCTGATGCGGCTCGTGCGCACCGAGGCGAAGCTGTTCATCCGGGAGCGGATCGGGCCCGTCTGGGGCCTGGGGATCCCGCTGATCCTGCTGATCGTCTTCGGCAGCATCCCGGCGGTCAGCAAGCCGGACGCCTCGCTCGGCGGCCGTCCGCTGCTGTACCTGTACGTGCCGGTCGTCATCTTCCTCGGCATGGCGCTCATCTGCCTGGCCGCCGCGTCAGGCACGCTGACCAACTACCGCGAACGCGGCATCCTGCGGCGGCTGGGGGTCACCCCGGCCGGTGCCACCCGGCTGCTGGCCGCCCAGCTCATCGTCAACGCGAGCATGGTGATCGCGATGGCGGTGGTGATCGACGTCATCGCCGGGCTGACCTACCACGTGCCGCTGCCAGGGCAGTTCCTGGGGTACGCCGTGGTCATGCTGCTCGCGACGGCGGCGCTGCTCGGCATCGGGATGTGCATCGCCAGCGTGGCCAGGACCCCCAGGATGGCGCAGGGCCTCGGCGGGCTGCTGTTCTACCCGATGATGTTCTTCTCCGGCCTGTGGCTGCCGCTCCCGGAGATGAGCCCGGCCCTGCAGCACATCAGCGAGGCGACCCCGCTCGGCGCGGCCTCGGCCGCGATGGCGGGTATCCTCGGCGGGAACTTCCCGCCGCTGCTCTACATCGCCATCCTGGCCGCCTGGGCGGCCGCGGCCGCCCTGCTGGCCCGGCGGACGTTCCGGTGGGAGTGATGCCGGGCACGAGCCGGGCTCAGCGCGGGCAGCGCGCCGGGCGCTCAGCCGAGGAACGACTCGATCAGCGGAACGAACGCGGCCTGGTCCTGGAACAGGAACGCGTGGCCCGCGCCGGGGTAGAGCACGAGCTTGGCCCCGGGGATGAGACTGGCCAGGGTGCGGCTGTTGGCGAGCGGGTCCAGCCGGTCCGCGGTGCCGTCGGCGATGAGCGTCGGCGCGGCGATCGTGGCGGTCCGCTTCCCGGCGGCATCGTTTCCTGCCCACCACCCCCGCACCGCCTGGCCCTGGTCCGCGACGATACCCGCCGGGGCCGAGGGGGCGGGCGGGTAGCTGGAGATGGACGCGAGGTAGGCGTCCTGCGCGCCCGCCTGGCCAGCGGGGAACAGGTCGGTCAGCACCTGCTGCTCATCGCCGCTGTTGAGCGCGTTCATCGCCTGCTGGGAGGGGAGCACCGCCGTCCCGTTGCCCGGGTAGGTGGCGCACAGGACCAGGCGGCGCACCTGGCCTGGGTGCAGGGCCGCGAGGGCCTGGGCGATCATGCTGCCCATCGACCAGCCAAGGATGTCGGGACGGCCAAGGCCGAGCGCGGTGATGAGCGCGCTGGTCTGATCGGCCATCGCGTCGATGGTCAGCGGCGCCGGCAGGGCCGCCGTCGCGCCGATTCCGGCGTTGTCGAAGATCACGACGCGGTAGCGCTGGGCCAGCGCGTCGACGAAGAGCCGGTCCCACCCCTCCATGGTCGTGCTATAGCCGACGATCAGGACCAGGGGCGGCCCGCTGCCGATGACGCGGTAGCCGACGGCGCCCATCGCCGTGTGGGCGGTCAGCACCGGCGCGGACGCGATCGAGACCGAGCCGGGAACCGGAGCCGTCGACCCGTGCACCGCCTTGGCGACCGCCGCGCCGGCGAACGCCTCGACGGTCGCGGTCGTGGGCGATCCCAGGTCGGAGTAGACAAGGTAGCCCGCGTAGGTGCCTGCCTGGAAGAGGATGAGATCGGTGCCGAACCGGATCCCCTCGACCGTGAAGGTCCACGCGTAGGCGGCGGAGGCGCTGCCGACCCGCGGGAAGGGCAGCGGCGCGATGGCGACCGCGGCCTTCGTGCCCGCGACGGTGATCGTGGCTGACCGGCAGCGCGCCAGCGCCTTGTTGAGGCGCTGCCATCGCTGCTGGGCGCGCGGGCCGGCGCTCAGCGCCTCCCCGAGTACCGGGATCGACGTGCCCTGCACGAAGGCGGCGCTCGCGAACGCCGGCCCCTGCGGGTTCGCGGTCAGGCTCGACAGGCACGGCGCGCTCGTCTGGACAGTGCTTGAGTTAGTCGGCGCCGCCGACCAGCCGGCGGGCAGGTCCGCGACCGACAGCAGCCGCGCCGCGAGCGTGCTGACCGGGCTGCCGCCGGCGCAGCCTGACGTCAGGAATGCCGCGGTCGCGAGCGCGAGCAGCGCGGCCAGCGAAGTGACACGCCGGGTCTTCATTGACGTTCCCCCTTCTTACTTTGTACTGCAAAGCTAGCTGGCTTTGCAATACAAAGTCAAGAGCCGGAACCGCGGCGCAGGCCCGAGCGAGTTTGCGTCAGTACGTGAGAGCGGGCATGCTTGGCGCGTGGCCGAACCACCGGGGCTCGTGGAGGCCCGCGAGCTGACGAAGCGATTTGGCGACAAGGTCGCCGTCGATCACCTGTCGTTCACCGTCGAGCCGGGCCGGGTGACCGGCTTCCTCGGCCCGAACGGCGCCGGCAAGTCCACCACGATGCGCCTGATCACCAGCCTGGACAGGCCGGACGGCGGCACCGCCACGATCGGCGGGCTCGCCTACGAGCAGCTGACCAAGCCGCTGAGCACCGTGGGAGCGCTGCTCGAGGCGCGCAGCGTGCACCCCGGCCGCAGCGCCCGCAACCACCTGCTCTTCCTCGCCCAGACCCAGGGCATACCGGCCAGGCGAGTGGACGAGGTGCTCGACCTGGTCGGCCTGCGTGACGTGGCCCGCAAGCGGGCCGGCGCGTTCTCCCTCGGCATGAACCAGCGGCTCGGCATCGCGGCGGCCATGCTCGGCGATCCCCGGGTGCTGCTGCTCGACGAGCCGGGCAACGGTCTTGACCCCGAGGGCATCCGGTGGGCCCGCAACCTCATCCGGCAGCTGGCGAGCGAGGGCCGCACGGTGTTCGTGTCCAGCCACCTGATGAGCGAGATGGCGGTGACGGCAGACCACCTGATCGTGATCGGCCGCGGCGCGCTGATCGCCGACTGCTCCACCCAGGAGTTCATCCAGCGCAGCTCGGAGCGCTCGGTGCTGGTCCGCACGCCCGACGCCGGCCGGCTGCGGGAGCTGATCGCCGACGAGGGCGGCACGGTCCGGCAGGACGGGGACGGCGCGCTGATCGTGACCGGCCTGGCCGCCCCGCGGATCGGCGAGCTCGCCGCGTCCGCCTCGCTGGTGCTGCACGAACTCACCCCGCAGCTGCCCTCGCTGGAGGAGGCGTTCATGGAACTGACCGCCGGCAGCGTCGAATTCGGCGACACGGGGGCGTCGTGACGGCCGGCCTGCTGAGCGCGGAGTGGACGAAGATCCGCTCGGTCCGCTCCACCGTCTGGTCGCTGGTCGTGTTCGTGGTCGTCGCGATCGGGTTCAGCACCCTCGTCGCGGTCGTCGTGAGCAACAACTGGGACAAGTCCGGCCCGCACCCCAACCAGGTCACGCTGCACACGGACCCGACCGCGGTGCTGTTCGGCCCCGGGTTCGGCCTGGGCCAGCTGGCCATCTGCGTGCTCGGCGTGATCGTGATCACCAGCGAGTACTCCACGGGCGCGATCCGCGCCTCGCTGCTGGCCGTGCCGCGCCGGATCCCCATGCTGGCCGCCAAGGCGATCGTGTTCACCCTGCTTGACCTGGTGGTCAGCGCGATCACCGTGTTCGCGGTGTTCTTCATCAGCACCTCGATCCTGAGCAGCCACATCTCGATCACGCTGTCCCAGCCCGGCGTCACCCGCGCCTGCATCGGCGGGATCTTGTACCTCACCGTGCTCGGCCTGTTCGCGCTGGCGATAGGCGGCCTGATCAGGCACACCGCGGGCGCCGTGGCCACCGTGATCGCGCTCGTCATCGTGGTGCCGCCGCTGATCACGCTGATCCCTGGCACGATCGCCAACCACGTGCACGGCTACATGCCCACGGTCGCGGGCGTGCTGATCGGGCAGACCAGCCAGCAGCCGGCCGACGTGCTCTCCCCCTGGCAGGGGTTCGGGGTGTTCTGCCTGTGGACCGCCGTCCTGCTGGCGGTCTGCGGCTGGCTCCTGCTCCGCAGGGACGCGTAGATGCGCGTCACCGACGTCACGGTCGTCCTGCACGAGCGGTCCACGGCCGGGGTCGCGTCCTTCGGGCCCAGGGGCGGGCGGCAGCCGCTTGGCGTGCTGCGCGTCACCACCGACGAGGGCATCGAGGGAAACGCCTTCCTGTCCGGGCCCGGCCCGGGGCCGGCGGCGATCGCCGAGCAGATCGTCACGGTCGTCAAGCCCTGGCTGACCGGCGCCGACCCGCTCGACATCGGGCGCACTGGCGGCGGATGACCGGCCTTGTCCACTACCTCAGCCCGCACGCCGTCGGCACCGTCGACGTGGCCCTGTGGGACATCGCGGGCAAGGCCGCCGGGCTGCCCGTGCACCGGCTGCTCGGCACCTGCCGGGACCGGATCCCTGCGTACTTCTCCTCGGCCCACCACGCGACGGCGGCGGAGTACGCCGACGAGGCCGTCTACTGGCGCGAGCAGGGCTGGCGCGGGTACAAGGTGCACGCGCCGCGCGGCCCCTGGCTGCCGCCCGGGTCCGCTCCGCCGGTCGCGTTCGACGTCGCGGCCTGCGCAGCCGTGCGGTCGGCGGTCGGCGACGGCATGACGCTGATGCTCGATTCCGTCTGGAGCTATGACTACCCGCAGGCCCTGACGGTGGGCCAGGCCATCCAGGACCTCGGCTACTTCTGGTACGAGGACCCGCTGCCCGACCACGACATCCACGGCTACCAGCGCCTCGCCCGCAAGCTGTCGATCCCGCTGCTGGCAACCGAGATCACCCCCGGCGGCCTGACGGCGCTGCCGCCGTGGATCACCGCGGGCGCCACGGATTTCCTGCGCGGCGACGTCGTCATCAAGGGCGGCATCACCGGCTTGCTGAAGATCGCGCACCTGGCCGAGGCGTTCGGCATGAACTGCGAGGTGCACGACTCCTACAATTCCCTGAACAACGTCGCCGCGCGGCACGTGATGATGGCCATCGACAACTGCGACTGGCTCGAGGTGCTGGCGTTCAACCGGTCAGGGGACCACAGCCTGGCCCACTTCAGCTACGGCCTGACCGAGCCGTTCCGCGTCGATCCCGAGGGAAACGTGCACGCCCCTGCGGGCCCGGGCCTCGGCGCTGGAATCGACTGGGACCTCATCAACTCCTCCGTGACGGCCGTGGTCTCCTGACTGCGCCCGTCACCGGCCGGCCGGGGGGACGGCCCCGGCCTCGGGGACGCCAGGGACGAGCAGGACGACGCGGTCCCCTGGCGCGAGCGTCAGCACCGGGTCCGGCGGGCTGAACTCCCTGCCGCGCAGCACCGACACGGGGGCGCTGCCTGCGGGCCAGGCGACGTCGCCGAGTTTGCGCCCGGCCGCCTGGGACCCGGCGCCAACCGTGACCTCCACGGCCCGGTACCCGGGCAGCGGGGCGGGGGCGCCCGCGGACGGCGGGGCCGCGGGCACCCCGGTCCTGGCCTGCGCCGCGCCGATCCTGCCCGCCATGGCGCTCAGCACGTCGGTGCCGGTCACCCAGCCCTCCACGCGGCGGCCGTCGGCGGACAGCACGGGCAGCCCGTCGCGCCCGTAGCGCTCAAGCTGGCCGAGCACCTGGGGGAGCGACTCCGAGTCGTACAGCACCTGCGGGTCCTGCGCGAACGTCACAGGACCGGCGATCGCCGCGAGGTCGGGCGCATCGGTGCCCCCGCCCGCGCCGGCGTGGCCGGCGCCGCCCCGCGGGACGGCCAGGGCCGGCCGGAACGGGCGCATGACGTCGGTGATCTTCAGGTCCGCCAGCACTCGCCAGGGGGCGGTGCGGTCGATGTCGGTCCCGCGGCGCAGCAGCTTGGTGGTGTAGATCGTGCCGTAGCTGAGCGCACGGGACAGGGCCGAGGCGATGGCGACCGCCAGCATCACCGGCAGCGTCAGCGAGAAGTCGCCGGTCATCTCCACGACGCTGGCCAGCGACGTCAGGGGGGCGCGCGTGGCGGAGGTGAACACGGCGCCCATCGCGACCACGGCGTACAAGGCCGGCTGGCCGGCCGCGGGGCCGACGATGTGGTTCACGATCTCGCCGTAGGCCATCCCCGAGGTGACGCCGATGAACAGCGACGGCGCGAAGATCCCGCCCGAGCCGCCGATCCCTATCGTCAGGCTGGTCGCGACGATCTTGCCGAACGCGAGGACGATCAGGAACCACAGTGCGTACTCGCCCGCAGTGGCCTTGTCCATCACCGGATAGCCGACACCGTAAAGCTCAGGGATGGCGAGCAGCAGCAGGCCGAGCACGATCCCGCCGACGGCGGGCCTGGCCCATTCGGGGCGGCCCCTCCACACCAGGTCGCACAGGTCCTCGATCTTGTAAAGCACGGTCTTGAACGCCAGGCCGATCAGCCCGGCGAGCACCGCGAGCACCGCGACGAGCAGGTACGTGGCCGGGTGGTGCAGCGCGATGCCGCTGGGGAAGCCGGACAGGAACGGCTTGCTGCCGAAAATGGGCTCGACGGTGAGGTTGGCGATCATCGACGAGAGCATGACGGTGAACAGGGCGTCGATGGAGAACTCGCGCAGGATGATCTCGACACCGAAGAACACGCCCGTTATCGGCGCGTTGAACGTCGCCGAGATGCCCCCGGCCGCGCCGCAGGCCACCATGATCCGCAGCCGGTTCTCCGGCACCTTGACCCACTGGCCGATGCTGGACGCGAGCGCGGAGCCGATCTGCACGATCGGGCCCTCCCTGCCCACTGAGCCGCCTGAGCCGATGCACAGCGCCGAGGCCAGCGCCTTCACCACGCTGACCTGGGGCCTGATCCGGCCGCCGTTGTCCGCGATCGCGGCCATCACCTCGGGTACGCCGTGCCCGCGCGCCTCCCGCGCCCACCTGTAGATCACCGGGCCGTAGACCAGCCCGCCGACGGCCGGGATCACCACGTAGAACGCCAGGCCCAGCCACGGCAGGTGGCCGCTGGGGACGCGGCCATCCTGGCCGAACTGGGCGTGCCCGGTCGCCAGCCAGGTGACGAAGTAGATCAGGTACCTGAACACGACCGCCCCGAGCCCGGAGCCCACGCCCACCACCAGCGCCAGCACGAACAGGCCGCCCCTGCCCGCCCGCAGCCACGCGGCGCCCCTGCCGCTCAGCCCGGTCACGACGACTCTCCTGGCTCGTGATACGGCTCGTCGACGGGCACGGGAGGCCACTGGCTGTCTGGCACCTCCCCGGCTGCGGCGGCGAACGCGGCCAGCGCCGCGGTGACGCCGCGCTGCTGCGCGGGGGAGAGCCTGGCCATGATCTGCGTGATCAGCGCCCGGCGCCTGCGGGTGGCCTGGTCCACCACCTGGCGGCCTGCCGGGGTGATCGACACAAGCACCGCGCGCCGGTCCTTCCGCGCCCGGTGCCGCCGGATCACGCCCTTGCGCACCAGGCGCTCGCACATCCGGCCCGCCGTGGACGGCGCCACCCCGAGCGCCCCGGCCAGGTCCACCAGGCGCTGCGGTCCGCGGGACGCCAGCACGACGAGCGCCCGGTACTGGGCGATCGATGTCTCCTCGGCCGCCGCGCCCAGCGACACCGTCGCGACCGCGATCAGGGACCGGCTCGCGGTGAGCACCGCGTCGACGACCCCGGCTTCGACAACCCCCGCCGCTGCGGGTCCGGCTGCCTGAACTTCATCCATCAGTGATCACCGGCATTACGTGCGCTAGTAAATGATTGCAGTATGCAAGTATAGATCCCAGGGGCAAGGGACACGCGGTCTGGGTGGGTTTGCGCGCGGGCGCAGGCCTATAGTGGATGCCGGTCGGCGAGGGGAGGCGCGTGGTCGAGATCAAGACTCCGGGGCAGGTCGACGCGATCCGCGCCGCCGGCCGGGTGGTCGCGGGCGTCCTCGCGGTGGCGCGCGAGCGGGCCGTGCCAGGCGTGCGGCTCGCCGAACTGGACGCGGCCGCCCGCGAGGTTCTCGCCGCGGCCGGGGCGACCTCGCCGTTCCTGCACTACAAGCCGAAGTTCGCGCCGGTCCCTTACCCCGCGGTCATCTGCACGTCGGTCAACGACGCGGCGCTGCACGGCATCCCCGACGGCTACCGGCTCGCGCCGGGAGACCTGCTCAGCGTCGACGCCGGGGCGACCCTCGACGG
>JASHPP010000423.1 GCA_030038035.1 Trebonia sp. | reverse complement strand
GCGATGGATGAGCATCGCGACCAGCGCCAGGTGGTGTATGAGCGCATCGGCCAGGTCCTGCGGGTACCCGGCCAGGCGGAGTCACTGGTCTCGGCCGTGACGAACACGGTCGGGGAAGCTGTCTATGTATGCGCCGTGCCGTCCGACACGCTGGCCTGGCTGGCCGCTCAGCTTGACGGTCCCGGTGACGCGGTTATTGTGGCGCTGACCATCGCAGACCAGTTCCTGCTGGCGCTGCCGATGGCCAAGGAAGAGGGAGCGCACCCGGCCTGGGCCGTAGCATCCTCAGCGCCCGGTACCCGGCTATCGGACATCATGCAGAAGATCCCGGTTGTAACACCGCCACACGCGATTCCCCTTGAAGTGGCCTAGGACGCAGGACTCCGGGGCCGCCTGCCCGGACGGACACGCCCGAAAACCCGCCGACCTCCCGAGAACGGGCCGGGACGCACTGTGCGGGCGACCAGGCGGCTAGGGTATGAAGCTATGGCGGATGACGAAGCCGACGACGCCCGGCGGGTGATAGAGCTCTTGAGCGAGGCGGAATGCCTGGAACTGCTCGGCGCCGGCGGACTTGGCCGCCTGGTCTACAACGGCCGGTACGGGCCCACCGCGCTGCCGATCGTGTACAAGATCGACGAAGGGTCGATCGTCTTGGGCACGTGGGACCCCGTCCTCTTCGACGAGGACCTGCGTACCGGTATCTCGGAGGCCGAGTACCAGGTCGCGGTGGAGGCGGACCAGATCGATGTGGAAGCGCGCGAGGGGTGGATCGTGCTGGCCCAAGGGGCGGCGCATCACCTGGACACCGAAGCCGAGCGCGCGCCGTTCACCGACGCCGGGCTCGAGCCGTGGATCGAGGGGGTCAGCGCGCACTACATCCGCGTGAATCCCACCCGCATCTGGGGCAACCGCACCCGCAAGGCGTGATGCCCGGCCGGCACGGCAGCCGCCAATTGCGTCAAGTGACTCAAGCCGTCGCGCACCGCTCCTCGTTAGCCTTTGGCGGTGGGGACCCCAACGCCAAAAGGCTTGGCGTTGGGGGTCCCAGCAGCAATCGGGCGGGGTCGTTGGGGGCCCCAGCACCATTCGGGCGGGGTCCGTGGCGGCCGCCGCCGGGGTGAGCCCTTGGACCGCGGGCCGCACAGGGGGAAGCCATGATGAACGTGGACCTTAGCGGGCAGACCGCCGTCGTGACCGGCGCGAGCCGGGGCATCGGCCTGGCTGTGACCCGCGCCCTGGCCGCCAGCGGCGCCCACGTGATCGCCGGGGCGCTGCACTCCTCGGCCGAACTCGGCAAGCTCGCCGCGGAAGGCGCGGTCACGGCCAGCGAACTCGACCTCGCCGCGCCCGGCGGGCCGGCCGGCCTGGTCGCGCTGGCCGGGACGCGGATCGACATCCTGGTCAACAACGTCGGCGGCGCCCCGCCCAGGACCTCGGGGTTCCTCGCCATCACCGACGAGGAGTGGCTCGCGACCCTCAACCTCAACCTGATGACCGCGGTCCGCGCCACCCGCGCCGCGCTGCCCGCGATGCTTGCCGCCGGCCGGGGCGCCATCGTGAACGTCTGCTCGGTGAACTCCGCGCTCCCCGACCCCGCCGTCATGGACTACAGCGCGGCGAAGGCCGCCCTGGCCAGCTTCTCCAAGGCGCTGTCGAAGGAGGTCGGCCCGCACGGGATCCGGGTCAACACGGTGAGTCCCGGCCCGGTCGCCACCGACCTGTGGCTGGGCGCGGACGGGGTCGCGGCCACGGTCGGGCACGCGACAGGCGCCCGTCCCGAGGACGTCGCGAGCAGCGCCGCGAGCGCGATGGTCACCGGCCGGTTCAGCCGCCCTGAGGAGGTCGCCGACCTGGTACTGCTGCTGGCAAGCGACGTCACCGCCAACGTCACCGGCGCCGATATCCGCATCGACGGCGGGCTCGTCCCGACCTGGTAGCGCGCCGCCTCACCCGCGCCGCTGGTCGATCAGGCGGTCGTACGCCGCCAGGAACTGCTCCGCCCAGCCGGTGTCTTCTTCCAGCCCCAGCGAGTACACGTACCCGGTGCGCAGCGCGGTCAGGACGCGCGTCGCCGCGACGGGATCGGGATGCCCGGCCGCCTGCAGCAGGGCCTGCGTCGTCGCGTTGACCCACCGCCGCTGGTCGATGGCCATCTCGCGGACGGGGTGGTCCGGCCGCCCGTACTCGGCGGACGCGTTGACGAACGTGCAGCCGCGGTACTCGTCGACGATCCCGTCCTCGGTGAACGCGACACCCCACTCGTGCAGCGCGCCGCGCGGGTCGCCCGGGTGGCGGTCGATGATCGCCTGCACCGCCGCGCGCGCCAGCTGCTTGCGCTGTTCCAGGTAGGCCAGGACCAGGTCGTCCTTGGACGGGAAGTGCCGGTAGAAGGTCACCCGCGTCACCCGCGACTCCTCGATGAGCCGCTGCACACCGATCGCCTGGATGCCGTTCCCGTAGAACAGCCGGTCGGCCGTCGCGAGGATCCGCTCCCGCGCCGTGCTGGCCTCCTGCTGCCGCCGCCTGGCGAGCGAGTCTGCCCGCCGCCGCCGGACGGCGCCGCTGACCGGACTTGTCACTGAAGCACCTCGTTCGTCAAGAAAGATCTCGCGCTCAGCATCCCGGAAGGACTTGTGATCAGGCCGCCGATGACCCCATCATATATGTAGAAGGAACGATCGGTCTACATCGATCCTGCTATACGGACAGTTGACCGTTGCGCCCGGAGCACCCCGCTGGCGGAGGCCGCGATGACAGACGATTGCTGGCCGTCGGACCTGGTCGGCCGTGACGGCGAGATGTCCGCGATCGCCGCGATGCTGCGCGGCGCCGGCGGGTCGGGCCTGCTGCTGGCCGGCGAGGCGGGCATCGGGAAGTCGGCGCTGCTTGACGCGGCAGCCCGCGCCGCCGGCCGCGATGGCCGCACCGTGCTGCGGGCGACCGGGGCCGCGTGCGAGGCGGCCGTGCCGTTCGCCGGGCTGCACCAGCTGCTCTATCCGCTGACCGAACGCTTCGGACTGCTCGCACCGCCGCAGCGTAAGGCGCTGCTTGCCGCGTTCGGCTGTCTCGACGGGCCG
>JASHPP010000422.1 GCA_030038035.1 Trebonia sp. | reverse complement strand
TCCAGGCGCACCGGCTGCGCGGACGGCGCGGCCAGGTCGGCGGTCAGCTCCGCGAGCTCGCCGAGCGTGCGCGCGGCGCAGGCGCGCGCAACCCGCTCGGCATGCTCCTGCGCGGTGAGCCGCCCGTCGCCCGCCGCCTCCGCGAGCAGCTCGAGCACCCGGTCCCGGTCAGCATCGGACGCCCGCAAGTCACGGGGCGCCTGCCGTGGGCTCATGGACCGAAAATACTCTGCTGCCGTCCTGGCCGGGACCCCGCCAGGTCAGGCATGTCCGGCGTCATCTGTACGCGACGGGGCAAGACGTGCTACCCATTTGTCCATGACCGACGGAGCGACTGACACGGTGATCGAGCAGACCGGCCGGGACCGGATACGGCTGGTGCGCTTCATGTACGCCGACCACGGCGGGATCATCCGCGGCAAGGCGGCCGCCACGGCGCGGCTCGCCGAGCGGATCGACAGCGGCATCGGCCACACGCGGGCGATGATGGCGATGTCGATGATGGACGAACTGGCGCCCGTCGACGGCATGGGGCCGGTCGGCGAGGTGCGGATCAAGCCGGACCCTAACACTTTCGTCACGTTGCCATACGCGTTCGGTGCCGCCGCTATGCTCGCGGACCAGGTAAACCCGGACGGCACGCCGTGGGACGGGTGCGCGCGCACCTTCCTCAGGCAGGCGATCGCCGAGCTGGGCGCCGACGGGTACGAGCTGCAGGCGGCGTTCGAGCCAGAGTTCTCGCTCGGCCGCCGCGACCGTGCGGATTTCGTGCCAATCGACGAAAGCCTGTGCTACTCTGCTACCGGTTTTCACCTAGCGCACGACTATACGATCGACCTCGTCGGCGCGCTGAACAAACAAGGTCTAGAGGTCGAGCACTATTACCCCGAGCTTGGCCACGGCCAGCAGGAAATACCCATCGGGCACGCGACGGCGCTGCGCGCCGCGGACAACCATGTCCTGCTGCGCGAGACCGTGCGTGCGGTCGCGATCAGGCACGGGCTGTGGGCGAGCTTCGCGCCCAAGCCGCTGCCGGACCAGGCGGGCAACGGCGCCCACCTGCACGCCTCGCTGTGGTCGCACGGGGGTAACGCGTTCGCGGACCCGTCCGGCCAGTTCGGGCTGTCCCGGCTCGGCCACCACTTCGTGGGCGGCGTGCTCGCGCACCTGCCCGCCCTCGTCGCGCTGACCTGCGGGAGCGTGAACAGCTACCGGCGGCTCGCGCCGTCGACGTGGTCCGGCGCTTACACGTGCTACGGCCCCGACAACCGGGAGGCCGCGGTGCGCATCTGCTCGCCCATCGGCGCGACCGGCTCGGTCAACCTCGAGCTCAAGCCGTGCGACTCAAGCGGCAACCCCTACCTCGCCCTCGGCGGGTTCATCCACACGGGCCTTGACGGGATCCGCCGCAGGCTCGATCCAGGTCAGCCGCTCCTGGCCGATCCCGCCACCCTTTCTTCTTCCGAACGGTCCCGGCTTGCCGTGGCACGGCTGCCCGCTTCGCTGCCGGAGGCGCTGGACGCCCTGGCGGCGGACTCGCTGCTGATGTCGGCGCTCGGCCCGCTGCGTTCGGCGGCCTACCTCGCGGTCAAGCGCTCGGAGGCGGCGCACTTCGCCCGGCATGACGTCGGCTACGAGTGCTACCAGCACTGGATGAGGTTCTAGGGGGGTTGGCTGGCCCGGGGGGGCGACCCCCCGGAACCCCCCGGCCGCGCCTTAACGGCGCACCTGCCCCGGGGGCCTGGTTACGCACTGCGATCCCCGGCCGATACCTCTTGGCCCTGCCGTGCACGCCTCATATAGTTAGCTCTGTGAACGATGTAAGTACGGCGCCGCGGGGCGGCCTGGCGCGGTGCGCGTCGGCGGGCGCGGCCGAGCAAGCCAAGGCCGAGGCGGCTGAGCTGCTCACGGCGGTGGGGGCGGTACGCCGGGTGGCCCGCCGGGCGGTGCGCGTTTCCGCGGACGCGCAGGCGCTTCCGCCGGCGCGCTCGGAACTGCTCCGCCTCACCGCCCGCAGGCCGGGAATCAGCGTCGCTGAGGCGGCGCAGGAGCTGCGCCTTGCCCCGAACAGCGTGAGCACCATGGTCAGCAAGCTGACCGCGGACGGACTGCTCAGCCGGGGCCGGGCGGCGTCGGACGGCCGCTGCGCCCAGCTGACCGTGACCGACGAGGGCACCGCGCGGATCAGGCAGTGGCACGACATCAGGGCCGAGCTGGCCGGCCGCGCGCTCGAGCAGCTCGGCGCGGCCGACCGGCAGGCCATCAGGGCCGCCGTGCCCGCGCTGGCCAGGCTGGCCGAACAGATGGAGGAACTGTGACCGCTGGCGCCGCCGAAATCGCACCGCAGGAAACCACGACGCACGCGGTCCGCTGCGCGGACCTCAGCTATCACTTCGGCACCCACACCGCGGTGGACCACGTCGACCTGAACATCGCGCCAGGGGAGATGTTCGGCCTGCTCGGACCGAACGGCGCGGGCAAGACCACCACGATCCGCATGCTGACCACGCTGCTGAAGCCGGCGACAGGGACGGTGACCGTGCTGGGCATCGACGCGGTGGCTCATCCGATGCAGGTGCGGCGCGTGATCGGCTACGTACCCCAGATGCTGTCAGCGGACGCGAACCTGACGGGGGTCGAGAACGTCCAGCTGTTCGCCCGGCTCTTCGACGTGCCGCGCAAGGCAAGGAAGGACCTTGTGGACGGAACGCTGCGGGCGATGGGGCTGACCGATGCGGCCAACAGGCTGGCCGGCACGTACTCGGGCGGCATGATCCGCCGGCTCGAGCTAGCCCAGGCGCTGGTCAACGCGCCCCGGCTGCTGGTCCTCGACGAGCCGACGGTCGGCCTCGACCCGATCGCCCGTGGCGATGTCTGGGAGTACATTGAGCGGCTGCGCGAGGAACACGACATGACCGTGCTGATGACGACCCACTACATGGACGAGGCCGACGCGTACTGCGACCGGGTGTCGCTGATGCACCGCGGCACGATCCGCGCCACCGGCCGCCCCGCGGACCTGCGCTCAGGGCTCGGCGACGGCGCCACGCTCGACGACGTGTTCCGGCACTACACCGGCGACACCCTGGACGACGCACAGGAAGAAGGAGGCATCCGTGACGTACGCCGTGCCCGGCGCACCGCGCGCCGCCTGGGATAACCCAGTCGTCGGCCTGCGCCGGCTCGCCAACCGAATCGCCACGCTGTGCTGGGTGGAGCTGCGCAAGATCCGGCACGACCGCACCGAGCTGTACACCAGGGCCATCCAGCCAGCGCTGTGGCTGCTGATCTACGGTGAGGTCTTCACCCGCCTCCATGCGATCCCCATGCCAAAGGGCGTCTCCTACCTGGCCTATCTGTCGCCCGGCATCCTGGCGCAGTCCGCGCTGTTCATCGCGATCTTCTACGGCATCCAGATCATCTGGGAACGCGACGCCGGCGTGCTGACCAAGCTGATGGTGACGCCGACCCCCAGGTCCGCGCTGATCACGGGAAAGGCGTTCGCCGCGGGCGTGCGGTCGCTGATCCAGGGCGTGGTCGTCCTGATCATCGCCGCGATCCTCGGCGTCGCCTTCACCGACAATCCGCTGAAGATAATCGCCGCCATGGCCATCCTCGTGCTCGGCTCGGCGTTCTTCGCCTGCCTGTCCATGTCGATCGCCGGCGTCGCGCTCGCCAGGGACCGGCTGATGGGCATCGGCCAGGCGATCACGATGCCGCTGTTCTTCAGCTCAAGCGCGCTGTACCCGACCAAGTTCATGCCCGGCTGGCTGCAGGCCGT
>JASHPP010000421.1 GCA_030038035.1 Trebonia sp. | reverse complement strand
CTGAAGGCTGCGGCTCGGCGGCCAGCTGCTTCCGGCTGACGCGCGACGTGCGGGAGTCGGTCCAGCTCATGATGGCCTACCTGCGCCGGCCTGACCTGCTCGACGAGGAGTGGGTCGCGCCCTGGCGGCAGGCAGGCTAGGCCGTCACGGCCGTTTGCTGAGCAGCGCGATGATGTCGAAGATCACCGTCGCCGCGGCGATCGAGGTGATCTCGGCGTGGTCGTAGGCGGGGGCCACCTCGACCAGGTCCGCGCTGACCAGGTTGAGGCCGGTCAGGCCGCGCAGCACGCGCAGGAGTTCCCGGCTGGACAGCCCGCCCGCCTCCGGCGTTCCCGTGCCTGGCGCGAAGGCCGGGTCGAGCACGTCGATGTCGACGGACAGGTAGACCGGCAGGTCGGCCACCCGCTCGGTGATCGCGCCGATCGTCCCGGTGACGCCGAGCGTGTCGATGTCGCTGGCCCTGATGGTCGCGAAGCCGAAGCCGAGGTCGTCGTCGAGGTCGGCGCGGCTGTAGACGGGACCGCGGATGCCGACGTGGATGGAGTGGTCCTCGACCAGCAGGTGCTCCTCGAACGCGCGGCGGAAGATGGTCCCGTGCGTGGTCGGCGCGTTGAAGTAGGTATCCCAGGTGTCCAGGTGCGCGTCGAAGTGCACGAGCGCGACCGGGCCGTGCGCGCGGGTCACCGACCGCAGCATCGGCAGCGCGATCGTGTGGTCGCCGCCGATGGCGATCACCTTCCTGTCGCCCGCCAGCAGATCCGCGGCGTGCGCGGCGATCTGCGCCATGGCCTCGTCGATCGAGAACGGCGTCACCGGCACGTCGCCCGCGTCCACGACCTGGATGGCCGAGAACGGGGTGCAATCCAGCTCGACGTGATGGCCGGGCCGCAGGTGCCGTGACGCCTGCCGCACGGCCATCGGGCCGAACCTGGCCCCCGGCCGGTAGGAGGTGCCGCTGTCGAACGGCGCGCCGAGCACCGCGACGTCATAGTCAGGCACCCGGTCGATCTCGGGCAGGCGGCCGAACGAACCAGACCCGGCGAACCGGGGCACCTTCCTCCCGTCCACCGGCCCGACCGGCTCGCTGATGTGCCCAGGCATGCGAATCTCCCCTCTGCCGGCCCGCGCGCTGCGGGCATGCCGGGCACAATAGCCGAGCGCGGGGGCCGCGCCGCCAGGTTCCCGGTACGGTGCTGGGTATGGGATCCAGCTTCGAAGGAGGATCTGGAGATGACCGACCGCACGCCGGAGCCGGGACACGCCGGCGACCAGCCCGGGAGCGAGCCTGACCTGTCGGCTACCGCCGAGTTCGCCAAGATGCGCGAGGTGATGCGCGCGTCGGAAAAGCACAGGGAAGGCGGGGTGGATCCCGACCTCGAGGATCCCGATCCCGGCACCTGAGCCCCGGGGTCACTGCTCGGACAAGATCGCGGCCACCTCTGCCACCAGGTCGCGCACGATCGGACCGGTCGGCTCGATCACGGCGCGGCGGATCGTCCCGGCAAAGGGGAACGGCGCCGTGTACCCGGTGCCGACCGCGGGCCCCCACTCGTAACCGCAGGTCAGCCCGGCGCCGACCCCGTTGAACTCGGCCGGGGTGAACCGCGGGATCTCCCCGCGCCCCACCTCGCGCCCGTCGCAGCGCAGCACCCCGGTGCCGCCCAGGCTCTCATCCGCGGTGAACGCGTACTCGATCCGGTGCTCCCCGGGCCCCACCGGCTCGCCGGAGGAGATCACGTGCCGTTCCTTGCCGTACAGGTTGTGCACGTAGCGGATCCTCGCGCCGAGGATGTGCAGCGACCACCCGCCGAGCGCCGATCCCATGGCGAGCAGCACGCCGTCCGCCGGCCCGGTGCCGGGCACGGTGACGTCAACGGTCATCGCGTGCGAGCGGTTCCTGACGTTCACCGCGGCGGAGGAGGGCACCTGCGCGCGGCCGGGGAAGTACCGGAAGCGATCGCCGGCCCGGGGAGCGTCGCGCTGGCGGTCGACGATCGCCCACAGCACCCGGTTGTCCAGCGGGAGCACCTGATTGCGGCCGGCCTCCTCCCACCACAGCGCGGTGAGCTCGCGGACCAGGTCCGGGTGCTGCCCGGCCAGGTCGGCGGTCTCCGACGGGTCCTCGGCGACGTGGTAAAGCTCCCAGACGTCCTGGTCGAACGGCGCGTTCCAGTCCTGGTCGTCGTAGAGCGGCCCGACCGGGTGGAAGGTCACCGCCTTCCAGCCCCGGTGATAGATCGCCCGGGACCCGAACATCTCGAAATACTGCGTCTGGTGCCGTTCGGCGGCCGCCTGGGTGCCCGCGGGCAGCAGGTAGCCGAAGCTGACCCCGTCCAGGCCGGCCTGCGCCACGCCGTCGATCTGGGCGGGCAGCTCGATGCCCGCGAGCTCGGCAAGCGTCGGCACGATGTCGATGGCATGGGTGAACTGGCGGCGGATGCCGCCGGGCTCGACCGGGCCGGCCGGCCAGCAGATGATGCACGGGTCGGCGACCCCGCCCTGGTGGACCTCGCGCTTCCAGCGCCGGAACGGGGTGTTCCCGGCCATGGTCCAGCCCCACGGATAGTTGTTGTGCGTGAGCGGCCCGCCGATCTCGTCCAGCCGCGCGAACATCTCCTGCGTCCCGGCCGGGTCCATGTTCAGCAGCCGCACGTCGTTGATCGACCCGGTGGCGCCGCCCTCGGAGCTTGCGCCGTTGTCGGAGACCACGACGACGATCGTGTTGTCCGCCTCGCCCAGGTCCGCGAGGAACCCGAGCACCCGGGCGACCTGCTCGTCGGCGTGGGACAGGAAGCCGGCGAAGCATTCCATGAAGCGCGCCGCGACCACCTGTTCCCGGTCGTCCAGGCTGTCCCAGGCGGGAACCCAGTCGGGCCGCTTGGACAACACGGCCGACTCGGGGAAGAGGCCGGCCGCGCGCTGGCGGGCGAAGACCTGCTCCCGCCACGCGTCCCAGCCGAGGCCGAACCGGCCGCGGTAGTGCTCGCGCCAGCGCGCCGGGGGCTGGTGCGGTGAGTGGCACGCGCCGGTGGCGAAGTACAGGAAGAACGGCTTGCCCGGGGCGGCCTCGGCCGCCCGCAGGTCCGACAGGAACTCGATCGCGCGGTCGGCCAGGTCCTCGGTGAGGTGGTAGCCGTCCTCGACGGACGCGGGCGGCCTGGCCGCGTGGTTGTCGTGATAGAGCGCGGGGACGAACTGGTGCGTCTCGCCGCCGTGAAAGCCGTACCAGCGGTCGAACCCGCGGGCCAGCGGCCAGGTGGCGCGCGACGCTGCCATGCTGATCTCGCTCTCGGGGGTCAGGTGCCACTTGCCGACGGCGTAGGTGGCGTACCCGTTGGCGCGCAGGATCTCGGACAGGTAGCCGTTCTCCCGCGGCGGCCTGCCCCAGTAGCCGGGGAACCCGACGGCCAGCTCGGCGACCCGCCCCATGCCGCTGCGGTGATGGTTGCGGCCGGTCAGCAGGCACGCGCGGGTCGGCGAGCACAGCGAGGTGGTGTGGAAGTTCGCGAGCCGCACGCCGCGGGCGGCCAGGCCGTCGAACGTCGGCGTCTCGATGTCCGAGCCGTAGCAGCCGAGCTGGGCGTAGCCGACATCGTCGAGCACCACGACAACGATGTTCGGCGCCCCGTCCGGGGGCGCGGGCCGCGGCGGCCACCACGGCTCGGAGTCCCGCCAGTCCCGGCCGATGCGCCCGCCGAAGCGGGACTGCCCGGGGGGACGAAACCCCGGCGATGATGCTCCCATGGGGGGTCCCGTCCTCTCCCAGATTTCCTGCCTGTTAGGTAACTTACGGTGGTGAGTATGCTCCACCCTCCGGCCAGCCGCGGGGTCAGGGAAGTGCTCCGCTACGTGCTCGGCCTTGGGGTGGGGGCGGTGGTCCTGCTGCTGCTCGCCGGCAAGCGGGGCGACCTGGCGGCCGCGGTGCGCCAGCTCGGCCACGTCAATGCCGTCTGGCTGGCGGCCGCCGTGGCGGCCGAGACGATGTCGCTGTGGACGTTCGCCTGCCTGCAGCACCGGGTCCTGCGCCTGGGCGGCGCCGTCATCCCGGCGCCGGGCCTGATGATCTTGAGCCTGGCCAACGACGCCATCGCGAACACGGCACCTGGAGAGCCGGTGGTCTCCAGCGCCTACCGCTACCGCTACTACCGGCGGCACGAGGTGAGCGGGGCGGCGGCGGGCTGGACCGTGTTCACGGTGCTGATCGCCCAGACGATCGGGATGTCGCTGCTGATGCTGGCCGGCGTCGTCGTGGCGCTGGCGGGCGCCGCGAGCGCCACCGACGCGGGCGTCACTGTCGTCGGCCTGGCCATCGTGGCCGCGGCGATCGCGGTACTCGTGCGACGTGACGTGTTGCTGCGGCTGGCCGGAGCCCTGGTGCGCGCTGTGCGGCGGGTCACCGGGCATCCGCGGGGCAGCGTCGGGGCACGCGTCGACGCGACGCTGGCGCGGATGCGAGAGATCCCGCTGGGCACCTGGCCGACCGTTCGGCTCGTCGCGCTCGGCACCGGGCTGTGGTTCTTCGACTTCCTGTGCCTGGTCTGCGCCTTCGGGGCGGTGCAGGCCAGCATCCCCTGGTACGGCGTCCTCCTGGCGTACGGGGCGGCCCAGGTCGCGGGTTCCCTTCCGATAGTCCCCGGCGGCCTTGGCATCGTGGAGGGCAGCCTGGCGGTGATCCTCACCGCCTACGGCGCGGGCCGGGTCCCCGCCGTTTCCGCGGCCCTGGCGTACCGCCTGGTGAGCTACTGGCTCATGATCGCCGTCGGCTGGGCCAGCTTCGGGGCGATCGCGTATAGCGCCCGGCGGCATGGATCCGTTCGCGACGGGCGCAGTGCGGCGGCTCCGCGCACGGAGCCCGGGCCGGTCTCATCCGGCCCGCTGCCACTGTGCGCCGGGGCAGATCGTGACGTGCGTTCGTTAGCAGGCCGTCCCGTGGCGCAGCAGCGCTGCCGTCGGCTGGCCGGCGAGCGGGCCGCCGCGGTCCGGTAGCTGCACGACGATCGCGTCCTGGTGCAGCGCGGCCCAGACCAGGCCGTCCTCAAGCGGCACCTCGGTGCCGTCGCCGGAGTCGCCGGCGAGGAACTCGGTCGGGCGGCTCCCGATCCGGTAGCCAGCGCCGGCGGCGTCCCTGGAGATGTCGGCGGCCACCAGCAGGACGGCGACCTGCTGTGCGGCCAGTTGCCTGGCGACGGCGGCGACGCCGCGGACCGCGGTTGGCTCAGCGCCCACGGCCGACGAGGCGACCAGGTCCGCGACAGCGGCGATGGCCTCGGCGGTGATCTCGTCGAGGGCGGCGGCGATCTCGGCGCTGAGCCCGTCGTCGCCGTCCACGGGCACGGGACCTGACGCGATCGTGACGATCGGGCCCAGTGACTCAGGCAGGTGGCCCGAGACCGCGTCCAGGATGTGCTGATCGCCCGCGCCGAGGAGGATGTGCGCGCCCACGCTGGCCGCGGCCTCGGCCACGCGAGCGGCCGTGAACTCCTCGTTCCGCTCGCCGCCGCTTTCCGGCTCGGGACCGGTCACGTGCCGCTCTCCGTGGTGCTGCGCCGGGGGCCTGCCCGGATGGGGATCGGGCGGCGCGCCGGGACGGACGCCGACCGGGAACCGCCGGGCAGGCCGCTGATCCCCGGCGGCGTGGGCGACGGCGGCGGCACGGTCCCTGTCCGCTAGCAGCACGACATGGGCGGGGCGCCGCGCGGCCGCCGCGGCCACTTCCCGCAGGTGCGGCAGCGGCCCGGCCAGCACCGAGT
>JASHPP010000420.1 GCA_030038035.1 Trebonia sp. | reverse complement strand
ACCCAGGTGATCGCCCACATCCCGTTTCCCTGGCTGCGCTCCCAGCCCGGCGCCGCCGCGGTCGAGGAGGCCTGGCTCCGGGCCCGCGCCGGGCAGGCCGGCTACCTGGCCGGCACCGGCGCCGAGACCGCCGGCTGCGACGCGATGACCGTCCCGGTCGTCACCGGCCACGCCGACATGCAGGTGATCGACCAGATCATCGAGCTGGCCCTGGCCGCCTCCAGCCACCACGACGGCCAGGCCACGGTCACAACGATGTCCCCGGACGCGCACGCCGCGCTGCGCTACGCGATCGCCCGGCTGGCGGTCGACTTCGTCTCCGGCCCGCACGGCCTGGCCGGGGTGCTGCGCACCGGGCTGCTGTCCCCGCCGTATGACACGCCGAGCCTGCCGCTGGACGTGGGGTACTCCGACAGCATCCCGGCCGCCGTCCGCCGCGCCGTGCTGCTGCGGGACAGGGCCTGCGCCTGGCCGGGCTGCGGCCGGCCGGCCGCCTGGTGCGACGCGCATCACCCGCGGCACAAGAAGGACGGCGGCCAGACAAGCGTCAGCTCATGTGTCCTATTGTGCCAGTTTCATCATGACGTCTGCATCCACCGGTGGGGCTGGGAGCTGGTCCTGCACCCCGACGGCACCACCACCGCCTACGGGCCCAACGGGCAGGTCCTGCACAGCCACCCGCCGCCCACCCTCCGGGCCGGCTAGCCGGTCAGCCCTGCAGGCTTACCTCAAACCTGGACAGGGAGAACGTAACCGGCTTGCCGCCCGTATCGCTGACCTCCCAGCCGAACGGGATCTGGGTCAGCGGCGACGTCGCGGGAATGAACCCGAGCGAGACCATGGTTTCCAGCATCGCCTTGAGGTCTACCGTGCCCGACGTCTCGTTGTGGTTCAGCAGGAACACGTAGAAGCCAGTGATCCCGCTGCCATTGCGCCAGAGCGCGAAGGTCTGGCCCGAATAGGTGTACGTGCCGACCTTGGTCATCCCGTCGTCCGCGAGATTACGGTCCTTGGCGGGCGAGGTATCCACCCACACCATGATCTCGGTCTGCCAGTTGTTCAGCCACAAGTCGTAGGCAGCTTCGGCGTTGAGGTCGCTGATCTGCGGCATGGACTCGGTGAAATCGCTGGTCAGCGAGGTGATGTTGTTCAGGTCGTACTGCGCGGGCGGAGTGGTGTAGCCGGAGGCCTGCGTGTCGAGCTGGTAGTAGTTGAAGCTCGCGTCCGGGTAGGTGAGCACCTCGCCGGGGGCGTCGGACGGGTCGGTGTCAGTCGCGGTGACCGACCAGTCCTCCACGCTGAAGGCGGTCAGCACCTGCGGTCCCTGCCCGCCGGTCCACGGGTCCTGGTTGACCCCGAGCAGGTCAGGGGCCGACTGCTGTCCCGCGGCGAACCCCGGCGCCTGGCCCGAGGATGGCCCCGCGTTCACGGAGCCGCAGCCGGGCGCGCTGGTCGACCCGTGGTCCGGGCAGCTCTCCGTGGTCCCGGCGCCGGACACGGTGGGCGCGGGCGCCGGCGTGGTAGGTGCGGGCGTCGTCGGTGCGGGCGCGGTCGTAGCCGGCGGTGCCGCTGTCGGGGAGGCGGACCCGGTCTTCGCCGCCGACGGGCTGGTCGCCGATCCCGTCGGCTGGGTCTTCGCTTCCGTTGGCGTCGATACGATCACCGGTGAGTTACCGAATGTTGAAGCCGTGGCGGCCGGTGTCGGCACGCCGTTGCCTGCCGGCGCGGCTACCCCGCAGCCGGCGGCAATCCCGACGACGACCAGGGACGCGAAAGCCCTAATTACAATCCCCCAGGGCCGGTCGAGTGGCCGCGGACGGCGCATGGCACTTGTAGACACCCGAAAAGGCCCCAACCGCATGCCGACCCCCATTTTTCGGCCACCCCCCATTGTCCCAGGAAGAGACTAGCTGAATGGGCCGGCGGATTACCGGCAACTCGGAGTCCTTATCTTAGCTTCAATCGCTCTGTCCCTGAGGTGCAGTTAGTGATCACTTCCGAAGATCGTAAGGAAATGGCCTGCCGCAGGTCGTCGAGCAAGTCATCGGCATCCTCGATGCCGACCGACAGCCTGACCAGATCCGCGGGCACCTCGAGCGCCGACCCGGCCGCGGACGCGTGCGTCATCCTGGCCGGGTGCTCGATGAGCGACTCCACGCCGCCCAAAGACTCGCCCAGCGTGAACAGCCGGGTGCGGCCGCATACCGCTACCGCTTTCTGCTCACCGGCCGCGAGCCGGAACGAGACCATTCCGCCGAAGCCGTGCATCTGCATTGCCGCGACCTTGTGGCCGGGATGTTCCGGCAGGCCCGGGTAATACACGTGGCTGACCGCGGGATGTGCGGTAAGCAGCCGCGCGACCAGGGCCGCGTTCGCGCAGTGCCGGTCCATCCGCACGGCCAGCGTCTTGACCCCGCGCAGGGTGAGCCACGCGTCGAACGGCCCGGCGATGCCGCCCGTCGCGTTCTGGTTGAACGCGAGGTCGTCCGCGTAGCCGGCCTCGCGGAGCACCACCGCGCCGCCCACCACGTCGGAGTGCCCGCCCAGGTATTTGGTGGTGCTGTGCACCACGGCGTCAGCGCCCAGCTCAAGCGGGCGCTGCAGGTACGGGGAGGCGAAGGTGTTGTCGGTGACGAGGAACGCGCCGTTCGCGTGCGCGACCTCGGCGAGCGCGGCCAGGTCGACGATCGACAGCAGCGGGTTGGTGGGGCTCTCGGCCCAGACGAGTCTCGTCCTGCGGCCCTCCAGGGCATCGCGGACCGCGTCGAGGTCGGTCTGCGGGACCGCGTCGTAGCTGATCCCCCAGTGGGCCAGCACGTTCGCGAACAGCCGGTAGGTGCCGCCGTAGGCATCGGCAGGGATGAGCACGTGGTCGCCCGGCCGGCAGAGCGTGCGGATCAGGCAGTCCTCGGCGGCCATGCCCGAGGCGAAGGCGAACGCGCGTGCGCCGGTCTCGAGCGCGGCGAGGCACTCCTCCAGTGCCGTCCGCGTCGGGTTCGCCGTCCGCGAGTACTCGTAGCCGCTGCGGGCTCCGCCCACGCCGTCCTGCTTGTAGGTCGAGGTCTGGTAGATGGGCGGGACGACCGCGCCGGTCAACTGGTCCGGCTCCTGCCCGGCGTGGATCGCCCGGGTCTCGAACTTCATCGCTGCGCCTGCGCGTAGAAGGAAAGAAGGTCCTGCCGGGTGAGCACCGCGGCGGGCCTGCCGTCCACGTGCACGAGGGCGGCGCCTGCCTTCTCCAGCGCGGCGGCGGCCCGGCTGACCGGCTCGCCCTGCCCGATCAGCGGCAGCGGCGGGCCCATCAGGCTCTCCACCGTATCGTGCGGCCTTGCCCGGCCCGAGACCAGCGCGTCGAGCAGGTCACGCTCGTCGACGGAGCCGGCGACCTCGGCGGCCATCAGCGGGGGTTCCTGCCTGACCACGGGAAGCTGCGAGACGTCGTACTCGCGCAGCAGCGCGATCGCCTGCGCGACGGTCTCGTCGGGGTGCACGTGGATCAGCGCGGGCATCGCGCGCGTCGTGTCCTGTTCCCTGGCGGCGAGCAGCTCCCTGACCGTGGGCTCACCGGTCTGGGCGCGCAGGAACCCGTAGTCGGCCATCCACTCGTCGTTGAAGATCTTCGACAGGTAGCCGCGCCCGCCGTCCGGCAGCAGCACGACGATCACGTCATCCTCTCCGGCGCTCCTGGCCACCCGCAGGGCAGCCACGACCGCCAGCCCCGCGGACCCGCCGACGAGCAGCGCCTCCTCGCGGGCGAGCCGCCTGGTCATGAGGAACGAGTCGGCGTCGCTGACCGCGATCACCTCGTCGGCTATCTCCCGGTCGAAGGTCGCCGGCCAGATGTCCTCGCCCACGCCCTCGACCAGGTACGGCCGGCCGGAACCGCCCGAGTAGACCGAGCCCTCCGGATCGGCGCCGATGACCTTCACCCGGCCGCCGGAGACTTCCTTGAGGTAGCGCCCGGTGCCGGAGATCGTGCCGCCGGTGCCGATCCCGGCCACGAAGTGGGTGACCCGCCCCTCGGTCTGCGCCCAGATCTCCGGGCCGGTCGTGTGGTAGTGCGCGGCCGGGTTCTCCGGGTTGGCGTACTGGTCGGGCTGCCAGCCGCCGTCGGTTGTCCGCG
>JASHPP010000046.1 GCA_030038035.1 Trebonia sp. | reverse complement strand
TGTAGAACAATAAATGATACAAGATCGTTTTCGAATTTCCTGGGAGTTCGGCGGCGTCGGTCCGGGAGTGGATGTGCTGTTGCGCGAGCGGCCACTCGAACGCGGTGTGCTTTCCTCCTCATTGGGCTGTCTGCCGGGTGTCGTTTCTGTCCGGGAAGATGCGGCGCGTGACGCGCTGCAGGTATTCCTCCCGGTTGAGCGGGTTATCGTCGGTCCGGGGGCGGGCAGGGGGCGGGCCATGGACGGGTTCGTAGTGGTCGAAGGTGGTTTCCAGGACGCCTTCGCCACGGGTGAGGTATGGGATCTGCTGGCGCAGCTCGTGGACCTGGGCCGCGGGGATGTCCCCTTCGACGGTGCACCAGGGACCCTGGGTCGAGGTCATCCCGGGGACGGCGCGCAGTTTCGCCAGGGCAGGCAGCACGGTGCTGAGAGTGTCGGCGGGAGTGTCCAGACGGAACCGGTGGACGGGCTCGCAGACCTGGGTTCCCGCCCGTTGGAGTGCTTCCATGACGACCAGCGGCGTGAGCTTGCGGTAGTCCTGCGGGCCGCTGAGCGGTCCCCGGGTACTCGGCGGGCCGTCCGGGACGCTGTACTGGGACCTGACCAGCGATACCGTGCAGTCGGTGACCCGCCAGCCGTAGAGTCCTTCGCGCAGTGTCTCGGTGGTGAACTGCTCCATTGCGGTGGCGAAGTTCTCCGCGTTCTTGTAGATGAACAGCGGGACGGCCTGGTGGTCGACCTTGAGCTGGAACTCGATGCCTGAGCCCGCTGGGGCTGGGTCGATGCGGATTCCCAGCGTGGCGAGGAACGGGTTTTCCCGCGCGCCCAAGAGTTCCTCGGCCGTGCCGGTGCGCAGCGGCCGTTCCACGCAGATCGGTGTCGTCTCCCGGAAACCGGTCTCCAGCCCGTACTCGCGCGCCAAGGTGGCCTCGATCACCTGTTTCTGGACTTCGCCGTACAAGGAGACGTAGATTTCCTGCCGGATGTCGTCCTGGCGGACGTTGATGAGCGGGTCTTGCTCGGCTAGCTGGGTCATGGCGCTGAACAGCTTCGGCTTGTCTCGCGGATCGCGGGCCACGATGGCCGTCTCCAGTGTCGGCGGCGCGAAATAGTGCTGCTCCGCGCTGGCAGGTGACGTCCCGATCGCGTCGCCGACCCGGATGCCGTCCAGACCTGACAGCCTGGCGATCTGGCCGGCGGTCACCGAGTCGCGGCGGACGCACGTGCCGTCGGCGAAGACGCCGATCGCGGTGACCTTGCCCTCGCCCCCGCGGCCGAACCGCACGCGGTCACGGACCGCGACGGTGCCGGAGAACACGCGCGCGTAGGCGATCTTCTCTCCGGCGGCCCCCCGGCCGATCTTGAACACCCGGGCCGAGACCGGGCCGCCACCGTCCCCTCCGGCCGAGGGCAGCAGGTCGGTGATTCCCTGGATCAGCGCGCCGACGCCCGCACCGGTGATGGCAGACCCGAAGTAGACCGGGTGCACCAGCGTGTCCCCGGTCTGCATGGCCAGCCTCTCGCGCAGCCAGTCATACGGCATGGCCCCGTCCATGTCGACATAGGCACCCAGGACCGCGTCGTCATGATCGGCCAGCATCTCGGCCAGCCTCGATCGGAACGCCGGAGCGGAGCCGTCAAAGGGAAGGAACGCCGCCCCGCGCGTTCCTGGCTCACTGACGGAGCCCATCGCGATGACCGCGGGTGTCAGCCGCTCGGCGATGTCGTTCAGCGGCCGCTCATACCCCGCGCCGCGGCGATCGATCTTGTTGACGAAGAACAACGTCGGGACCCGCAGCCGCTGCACGGCACGCCACAAGACCGACGTCTGCGGCTGCACACCTTCGACCGCGGAGACCACCAGGACGGCACCGTCAAGCACGCTCAGCGCACGCTCCACCTCGGCCACGAAGTCGGGGTGGCCGGGTGTGTCGATCAGGTTGACGGTCCTGCCGCCGATCGTGAACGCGACGACCGCGGACTTGATCGTGATTCCTCGCTGACGCTCCAGCGCCAGCGAGTCAGTCCGCGTCGTGCCCTCATCGACGCGGCCAGGCGCGTCGATGATCCCGGCGGAATAGAGCAGGCGCTCAGTCAGCGTCGTCTTGCCGGCATCAACATGTGCAAGGATCCCCAAATTCAGCGTTCCGCGAGACACGCGCCACATCCTCCGAATAGGTCGGCAGACACTTTTCGATGGAAGCGGACGTCCCTCGCATCACAACTCCTTCGGATCCCTAGCACATGGCGGATTACGCTGACCTCATTTTGCCAGTGCCGCACCGTATCGCACTCACTGGCATCACGCAAAGTGATTATCTGCGCAGGAAAGCGGCGAGCTAAACCGGTCGACGATGCCGCTCAGGCCGCTCAGGCCGCTCAGGCCGGCAGGAGCGGGAGCAGGTGCTCTGTCAGCAGGTCTAGCTGCTTGTGCGGGTCGGTGGCGAGGAGCTCCAGCGCGATGTGCGTCGCCCCGGCCTCGGTGAGCTGGGCGATGAAGTCCGCGCAGCGCGCCGGGGCGCCGATCGCGCCGACCCGCTGCAGGTCCGCGACGCTGATGTTGCGGGTCGACTGCTGCGACCACCTCGCGGCCGCGTCCTGCTGTGCCTGGCGTTCGTCAGGGTGGAGGTTGGTGTTGACGAATACGCACACAGGGAAGTCGCCGCCG